>NZ_LGDO01000024.1:0-29137 GCF_001279805.1 Streptomyces sp. XY431 | reverse complement strand
GGTCGGGGGCATGGGCGGGCTCCTCGGGCGGGTACGGCTGCGGGGTCGCCACCAGGGTTTCGCCACCGGGGGTGCGGGGCGCCCTGCCGGGGGACGATCCCACCGGTGGTCGCGGGTCTCCCCGGGCTGCGTCCGCTCCTTCGCACGGAGGAGGCCCCGGTGTCCCGGGGTCTCCCCGGTCTCCCCGGTCTCCGCCGGTGGGCGGACGCCTTCGCGGGCGCGGGGCCCTACCGTGGGGCTCCGGCGAGGACGCCGGACGACGCGGACGCGAGGACGGACACGATGACCGAGACCGGCGCGGTACGGACGGCCCCGCCGGGCGCCCCCGCCCGGCTGCCGGGGCGGGTGCCGCCCCTGGTGGTGGACGCCGCGCTCGCGGCGGCCCTGTTCCTGCTGACGCTCGGGCCGGGGCGGGTGGCGGACGGTACGGGCTTCGCGCTGCAGACCGCTCTGGTCCTCCCGCTGGTGTGGCGGCGGCGGGCGCCCCGCTCCGTGTTCGGCGTGACTGCCGCCGCGGCGCTCGCGCAGTGGCTGCTGGGTGTTCAGCTGCCGGCCGACGCGGCGTTGCTGGTCGCCCTCGGGACGGTGACCGCGCGGGCGCCGTACCGGTCGGCGTGGGCGGCGGGTCTGGTGGCGGTGGCCGGGGCGGTGCTGGCGGCGGCACGCTGGGCGCCCGAGGGACGGTTCCTCGCCTCGGCCGCCGCGATGACGGCGGCGGTCGCCGCGAGCGCGCTGCTCGGGGCGAACGCCCGGATCCGGCGGGCAGCGCGAGCGGAGCGGCTGGCGCGGCTGGAACGGGACCGCGACGAGCGGGAGCGTCGGGCGGTGGAGGAGGAACGCGCCCGGATCGCGAGGGAGTTGCACGACAGCGTGACGCACGGCCTGTCGGTGGTGGTGGCGCTGGCGGACGCGCTCGGGCACGCGCGGCCGGCCGACGCCTCCGCCGTGACGGCCCGGATCGCGGAGACGGGGCGGCAGGCGCTGACCGACATGCGGCGGGCGCTGGGCCTGCTCCAGGACGCCGGTACCGACGCCGGTACCGACGCCGGGCCAGGGGACGACCGGCGGTCGCCGCCGGGGATCGGGCAGCTCGGGGCGCTGTGCGAGCGGATGGAGGCGGCGGGCCTGGTGACCCGGCTGCGGGTGGACGGCGAGGCCGCCGGGGTGCCGGCCGCGGCGCAGCTGACAGTGCACCGGCTCGTCCAGGAGTCGCTGACCAACGTCCTGCGCCACGCGCCGCAGGGGACGCGCGCCGAGGTGCGGGTGTCCTGCGCGCCGGGGGCGGTCACGGTCGAGGTGACCGACGACGGGCGGGCCGGAGGGGTCGGGCGGACGGGATCCGCCGGGTCCGGGCTGGGCCTCACGGGGATGCGGGAACGCGCCGCGGCCTTCGGCGGGGTGCTGGAGGCGGGCCCGCGGCCGGGCGACGGCTGGCGGGTCTTCGTGCGGCTGGATCCCGGGGGCGCGCCGTGAGCGTCCGGGTGCTGCTGGTGGACGACGAGGAACTGCTGCGGCTGGCGTTCGGCATGATCCTGCGCGCCGAGCCGGACATGGAGCCGGTCGGGGAGGCGGCCGACGGGGCGGCGGCGGTGGAGCTGGCGCGGCGGCTGCGGCCGGACGTGGTGCTGATGGACGTGCGGATGCCGGGAACCGACGGCATCGAGGCGACCCGGCTGCTGCTGCGCGAGGCGCCCGGGACGCGGGTGCTGGTGCTCACGACCTTCGACCTGGACGCGTACGCCTTCGAGGCGCTGGGTGCCGGGGCCTCCGGCTTCCTGCTGAAGAACAGCCGGCCGGAGGAACTGCTGGGGGCGATCCGCGACGTGGCCCGGGGGGACGCTGTGGTCTCCCCCCGGGTGACCCGGCGGCTGCTGGACCGCTTCGCGCACCGGCTCCCCGCCGCCGGGGGCGACGCGGAGCGGCTGCGCGTGCTGACCGCGCGCGAGCGGGAGGTCCTGCTGGGGGCCGCCCGCGGCCTGACCAACACGGAACTCGCCGCCGCCCTCGGTCTCGCGGAGCCCACGGTGAAGAAGCATCTCGGCCGGGTCATGGCCAAGCTGGGTCTGCGGGACCGGGTGCAGGCGGTGATCTTCGCGTACGAGTGCGGGCTGGTCGGGCCGGGGTAGGCGCGGGCGGCCGTCGGGCGGGGGCCCGCGGCTCAGCGACGTTGACGGCGGTCCGGACGGCCTCGACCGTGGCGTACTCGGCGCTGGCGGCCGCCCGTGGAGTCCTTGGCCGCGTTCAGGTCGTCTGCTGCTTGCCCACCTCAGGAGGCCGTTGAGCTGCTCGAACACCCCGTCGCACTGCCGGCGGGCGAAGTAGGCGCAGACGGTCCGGTGCGGCGGGTGGTCGTGCGGGAGGTAGCGCCAGGCGGTGAGGGTGGGTTCGACCAGGGCCCAGCGGGCGTCGGCCGCCTCCTCCTACGGACCCAGGAGAAGGACAACGCCGAACACCGACCTGCCCCCACCCACACTTCTGCAACAAGCTTCAGGGGTTGTCCGACAACCCCTACGCCGTGCGGCGCAGCAGGGCCAGGTACATCGCGTCCGTCCCGTGCAGGTGGGGCCAGAGCTGCACGTCGGGGCCGTCGCCGAGGGCCGGCACGCCGGGCAGCAGCGGGCGGGCGTCGATCCACTCGACCCGGCCGCCCTCGTCCCGCAGCACGTCGTCGACGACCGCCCTGGTCTCCGCGAGGTGCGGCGAGCAGGTGGCGTAGCCGACCACGCCGCCGATCCGGGTGGCCTCGACGGCCGAGCGCAGCAGGTCGCGCTGGAGCGGCCCGAAGGCGGCGACGTCCGCCGGCCGGCGACGCCAGCGGGCCTCCGGCCGGCGGCGCAGGGCGCCGAGGCCGGAGCACGGGACGTCGACGAGCACCCGGTCGAAGCCGCCGGACTTCCAGGCCGGCTTGGTGCCGTCGGCGGCGATCACGGTGTACGGGCCGGGGTTGCCGGCCAGGGCGCGGGCAACCAGCCGGGCCCGGTGCGGCTGCTTCTCGCTGGCGACCAGCGCGGCCCCGCGCTCCGCGGCGAGCGCGGCGAGCAGCGCGGCCTTGCCGCCGGGGCCGGCGCAGCCGTCGAGCCACAGCCGGTCCGGGCCGTCCAGCGGCGCGGCGGCGAGGGCGAGGGCGACCAGCTGGCTGCCCTCGTCCTGGACGCCGGCCCGGTTGTCCTGCACGGCCGCGAGCGAGCCCGGGTCGCCGCCCTCGGCGAGCCGCAGCGCGAACGGGGACCAGCGGCCCGGCTCGGCCTCCGGCAGGGTCTCGGCCAGCTCGCCGACGGCGATCCGCCCGGGCCGGGCCACCAGGGTGACCTCGGGGCGCTCGTTGTCGGCGCGGAGCAGCTCCTCCATCGCCTCGCGCCCGGCGGCGCCGGGCTGCCAGCGGCCGAGCGAGTCCCACAGGGCGGCGACCACCCAGCGCGGGTGGGAGTGCACGACGGCGAGGTGGTCCTCGGCGTCCTTGTCGTACGGCGGGGCGACCTGCTCCAGCCAGGTGTCCAGGTCGTGGGCGCTGATCCGGCGCAGCACGGCGTTGACGAACTTGGCCTTGCCGTCGCCGAGCACCGCCCGGGCGAGTTCGACGGTGGCCGAGACGGCGGCGTGGCTGGGGATGCGGGTGGTCAGCAACTGGTGGGCGCCGAGCGAGAGGACGTCGAGGACCGGCGGGTCGACCTTGCTGAGCGGGCGGTCGATGCAGGCGGCGATGACCGCGTCGTAGGTGCCCTGGAGCCGGAGGGTGCCGTAGACCAGCTCGGTGGCGAGTGCCGCGTCGCGCCGGTCCATGCCCTTCTGCTCGGCCTCGCGGAGCAGCGAGGGCAGGATCAGGTTGGCGTAGGCGTCGCGCTCGTCGACGGCCCGCAGGGCGCGGAAGGCGACGATCCGGGCGGGGTCCTTCTTCGGGCGCCGGTGCGGGCGCGGGGCGCGCTTTCCGCCGGACGCGCCGGAGGTGGTGCCGGAATTGCTGCTGGTCGTGCTCATGGGATGTGCCTCAAGGTGCTACGGAGGTTATGTCGTGATCTCTCGAACAGTAACGCGAAACCCGAACCGGCTCAGCTCGTGCCGTTCCGGACGCCCTCGCCAGGGATGTCCGGGTGTCCGCGCTCCGGGCGTCGGCGTGCACTTTGCAAAGTGCACTTTGCAAAGTCCTCGCACACTTTGCAAAGTGCCCGCCGACCCGCCCGGCCCGGCTCATTCCGCGGTGCGCTCGCCCAGGCGCTCGCCGGACTCGATCCGCGCGCCGCGCGCCCAGTCCGCCGCCCGCATGGCCTTCTTGCCCTGCGGCCGCACCTCGCCCAGCTCGACCTCGTGGCTGCCGGTGCCGACCCGGACGCTGTTCTTGCCGACCGCCAGCTCGCCCGGGGCGAGCTCGGCGGAGGCCGGCACCAGGGTGACCGGGCCGGTGACCTTGAGCCGCTCGCCGCGGAACTCGGTCCACGCGCCGGGCGCGGGCGCGCAGCCGCGCACCACCCGGTCGACCCGCAGCGCGGGCGCGGTCCAGTCGATCCGGGCGTCCTCGACGGTGATCTTCGGGGCGAGGGTGATGCCCTCGGCGGGCTGCGGGACGGCGTGCAGGCTGCCGTCGGCGATGCCGTCCATGGTGGCGGCGAGCAGCCGGGCACCCGAGTGCGCGAGCCGGCCGAGCAGGTCGCCGCTGGTGTCGGCGGGGCGGACCTCCTCGGTGATCACACCGTAGACCGGGCCGGAGTCCAGGCCCTGCTCGATCAGGAAGGTGGACGCGCCGGTGACCTCGTCGCCGGCCATCACCGCGTGCTGGACGGGCGCGGCGCCGCGCCAGGCGGGGAGCAGTGAGAAGTGCAGGTTGACCCAGCCGTGCTTCGGGATCTCCAGGGTGCCGGGGCGCAGCAGGGCGCCGTAGGCGACGACCGGGCAGCAGTCGGGCGCGAGCTCGGTGAGCCGGGCGACGAAGTCGGGGTCGCTCGGCTTCGCCGGCTTGAGGACCTCGATCCCGGCCTCCTCGGCGCGCTGGGCGACGGGGCTGGCGACGAGCTTGCGGCCCCGGCCGGAGGGGGCGTCGGGGCGGGTGACCACCGCGACGACCTCGTGCCGGTCGGAGGCGAGCAGGGCGTCCAGGGCGGGAACGGCGACCTCGGGGGTGCCGGCGAACACGAGGCGCATCAAGTGCCTTTCTGCAGTGCTGAGTTGACGTAGTTCAGGAACGGAGGAGGGACAGCCGGGCCGGCGCTCAGCGCGCCGCGCCGAAGGTGTTGTGCGGGGAGACCTTGACCACCGGCACCGGACCGGAGCCCCAGTCCGTCTCCCGGATCGCCCTGAGCGCGGCCTTGCGCTGCTCCGGGTCGAGGCGGTCGATGAAGACGATGCCGTCCAAGTGGTCGGTCTCGTGCTGGATGCAGCGCGCCAGCAACTGGGTGCCCTCGACGGTGACCGGGTCGCCGTACATGTTGAAGCCGCGGGCGACCACCCCGTACGCGCGCCGGGTGTCGTAGCGCAGGCCGGGGAGCGAGAGACAGCCCTCGGGGCCCTCCTGCTCCTCCTCGCTGAGCGACAGGTCGGGGTTGATCAGATGCCCGGTGACGCCGTCCACGTGGTAGGTGAACACCCGCAGCGAGATGCCGAGTTGAGGCGCGGCAAGACCGGCACCGGGGGCGTCGAGCATGGTCTCGGTGAGGTCCCCGACCAGGGTGCGGAGTTCCTTGTCGAAGGTGGTGACGGGCTGGGCGGTGGCGCGCAGGACAGGGTCTCCGAAGATTCGGATCGGCTGGATCGCCACGGGCACGGGCTCCTTGTCCGTCGGGGTGCCAGCTGCTGGGAACGGGCGGGCCGGGCGGTGTGCGCGCGGCCGTCGGCAAGTCTATGCAATCCGCCCGCACGAGGTTCTGGCATATCCCGCTCACCCCGCCTGCGTGACCCCGGTGGCCGGTCCGGCGTTGGTCAAGGGGGATTGACCGTGGCCGGAGCGCGCGGGAAGGGCGCTCCGGTCGAGTGAACCGTACGGAAGGCGGCACGTAGGCCATGGCCGAGCAGATCAACCACGACGCCCGGGCGCGGGCGAGCCTGCACCTGTTGGTGCGGGACATCGAGCGGGTGAGGCGGCAGGTCGACGCGCTGCGGACGCTCACCGCCCAGTTGGGCAACGTCTACCGCCCCCGTCGCCCCAGCACCTCCGCGGGCTTCGTGGTGTACGGACGTGCCCCCGCGCCGACGGTGCGGCTGGCGCAGGAACTGCGGGAGAGCGTGGAGACGCTGGTGGCGGCGGCGGTCGAGTTCGACCGCGCGCTGGGGTTCTCCTGGGACTCGGTGGGCTCGGCCCTCGGGGTGACCAAGCAGGCGGTGCACCGCCGCTACGGCATGCGCCGGCCGACCGGCGAGCTGCTGGCGGCGGGCGGCGCAGTGCCCAACCCGACCCGCCCGGACCGCTCCGAGGAGCTCTCCGGCCACTCCGCGCCGCACCCCGCGACCCACACCCCGCAGCACGCCGCGGCCGGCCACCCGCCGGCCCACACCCCCCCGGGCCCCACCGTCCCGGGCCACCCGGCGGTGGAGCGCGACCGCTCCCCCGCCCCGACCGGCCTGGCCGCGACCGTCCCGGCCGCCCGCCAGGGCGGTCTCGACCGCACCGCCCTGGACCGCGGCACGCTCGACCGCGGCACCGTCGACCGCAGCACTGTCGACCGCACCGCGCTGGACCGCTCCGGCGTCCCCCTGCGCGGCTGACGCACCACCCGGACGCCGGGTGAGGGCCGCGGACGCACGAACGCCGCGCCCCTCACCCGCTGTCCGGCACCACCCGCCGTCCGGCACCATCCGTCGAACGCACCACCGACCCGCCGAACGCAGCACCGAACCGCCGGACCACCGCCTCAGCCGATGTCCGTCGGATCGATCCGCACCTTCACCACCTCCGGCGTCCGCAACGCGATCCGCGCGATCTGCGCCGCCTTCAGCGCCGCCGCCAACGCGGCCCCCTGCCCGGGCGGCACCCGCAGCAGCGCACGCTCCTGCTCCTCCCCCCGCAGCGCCGCCACCGGCACCGGCCCGAGCACGTCCGCGTCCTGCGGCAGCCGGACCAGGTTCAACAGGTCCGCCACCGCCGCCGGGCTCCCGGTCACCGAGGCCATCCGGGCCACCGGCGGGAAGTGCAGCTGCGCCCGCTCGTCCAGCTCGAACCCGGCGTGCCCGAGCGGGTCCCAGCGCACCAGCGCCTGCACCGCCCGTGCGGTCGGCTCGGCGACCACCACCACCGTCCCGCCCTCCCCGGCCGGCCGGACCAGGGCGGCGGCGGCCACCCAGAGCCGCAGCGCCTCCTCCCCGGCCCGCAGGTCGGGGCGGCCGAGCAGCGCCCAGCCGTCCAGCAGCAGCGCCGCCGCGTACCCGCCGCCGCTCTCGACGACCGGCTCGGCCCCGGGCGTGGAGATCACCAGCGCCGGCTCGTCCGGCACGGTGGCCAGCACCGCGTCCCGCCCCGAGGTCCGCACCGGGACCCTGGGGAACGCCTTGCCGAGCTCCTCGGCCGTCCGCCGGGCACCCACCACCTGCGCCCGCAGCCGGAACGACCCGCACTCCGGGCAGTGCCAGTCCCGCTCCTCCTCGCCGCACCACCCGCAGTTCAGGGGCGCGTCGGCCCCTGCCGCCTCCAGCGGGCCCTCGCAGCGCCGGCAGCGGGCGGGCGTGCGGCAGCGCCCGCACGCCAGCCGGGGCACGTAGCCGCGCCGGGGCACCTGGATGAGCACCGGACCACCGGCGGCCAGGCCCTCGCGGGCGGCCTCCCAGGCGATCGAGGGCAGCCGGGCGGCCTGCGCGGCGGCGTCCCGGTGCTGGTCGAGGTCGGTGACGGTGCGGACCCGGGGCGCGGTCCGGCGGACGGTCTCCCGGTCGGCGGTCAGCGCCCTGGCCCAGCCGGTCCGCACCAGCTGGGCACCCTCGACGGTGACCACGTGCCCGCCGAGCAGCACCGCCGCGCCCTCCTCGGCCGCGCGCAGCAGGGCGACCTCGCGCACGTGCGGGTGCGGGGCGCGCGGGTCGCAGTGGCTGGAGTCGCCGTCGGACCAGACGACCACGAGTCCGAGGTCGTGCACGGGCGCGAACATCGCCGCCCGGGTGCCGACGGCCGCGCGCACCGAGCCCCGGCTGACCGTGAGCCAGCGCCGGTAGCGCTCGCGCGGGCCGAGGTCGGCGGCCAGGACGGCGTGCCGGCCCTCGCCGAGCAGTTCGGTCAGCGCCCGGTCGACCCTGGCCACCGAACGGCCGTCGGGCGCCACGACCAGTGCGCCGCGCCCGCTCGCCAGGGTGGCCGCGACGGCCCGGGCGATCTCGTACGGCCAGCCGGGGCCGGGCAGGGCCGTCCAGACCGCGCGCGGCGCCCCGCCGCCGGCCAGCGAGGCCAGGAAGTCCGGTCCGGCCGGGTAGCGGGACCAGCCGCCGGGCGCGGGCGCCTCCGGGCGGGGCAACGGCGGCGGCGAGGGCTCGGCCTCCGCCTTGGCGTGCCGGGGCGGCACGGCGAGCTGCAGGACGTCGGCGAGGGTGCCGGCGTACCGGTCGGCGACGGTGCGGCAGAGCCGGAGCAGCTGCGGGGTGAGCACCGGTTCGGGCGAGAGGACCTGCGCGAGCGGGGCCAGCGGCCCGGAGAAGTCGCTCTTCTCCAGCCGGGCGACAATGAATCCGTCGTGGAGTTCCCCGCCCTCGCGCTGGCCCTTGACCACCCGCGCGCCGAAGCGGACCCGGACCCGGACACCGGGCTGGGCCTCCTCCGCCATCGCGGCGGGCACTTCGTAGTCGAAGAACTTGTCGATGGTGAGCACGCCCTTGTCGACGACCACCCGGGCGACCGGCAGGTGCTCGGCCCGCTTCGCGCCGCGCCAGCTGCGCGGCTTGGCCCGCCGGACCGTCTCCCGGATGAACGCCAGCTGCTCCGGCGCCCCGCCGTCCCCGGCGTCCTCGCTCACCGCCCCCGCGCCTTCGACCTCCTCGACCTCCTCGCCCGCCACCCCGCCGTCCTCACCACTCCCCTGCCTGCTGCTCATCGCACCCAGTCCTACCAGGTCCCACCGACAGAACAGCAGCAGGTCCACCGACAAAACGGCAGGTGGTGGCCGCCCGGAGTGCCGGGCGGCCACCACCTGCCGTCAAACGATCCTATGAGCCGATCAGGCCTCGACAGCCTTCTTCAGCTGCTCCACCCGGTCGGTCCGCTCCCAGGTGAAGTCCGGCAGCTCACGGCCGAAGTGGCCGTACGCGGCGGTCTGCGAGTAGATCGGGCGCAGCAGGTCCAGGTCGCGGATGATCGCGGCCGGACGCAGGTCGAACACCTCGGTGACGGCCTTCTGGATCGCGAGGACCGGCACGGTCTCGGTGCCGAAGGTCTCCACGAACAGGCCGACCGGCTCCGCCTTGCCGATCGCGTACGCGACCTGCACCTCGGCGCGGCGGGCGAGGCCGGCGGCGACGATGTTCTTCGCCACCCAGCGCATCGCGTACGCGGCCGAGCGGTCCACCTTGGACGGGTCCTTGCCCGAGAAGGCGCCGCCGCCGTGCCGGGCCATGCCGCCGTAGGTGTCGATGATGATCTTGCGACCGGTGAGGCCGGCGTCGCCCATCGGGCCGCCGATCTCGAACCGGCCGGTCGGGTTGACCAGCAGCCGGTAGCCCTCGGTGACCAGCTTGATGCCCTGCTCGGCGAGCGCCTTCAGCTCCGGCTCCACGACGAACTCGCGGACGTCCGGGGTGAGCAGCGACTCCAGGTCGATGTCGCTCGCGTGCTGGGTGGAGACCACCACGGTGTCGAGGCGGACGGCCTTGTCGCCGTCGTACTCGATGGTGACCTGGGTCTTGCCGTCGGGGCGCAGGTAGGGGATGGTCCCGTTCTTGCGCACCTCGGTGAGGCGGCGCGAGAGCCGGTGGGCCAGCGTGATCGGCAGCGGCATGAGCTCGGGCGTCTCGTCGGACGCGTAGCCGAACATCAGGCCCTGGTCGCCGGCGCCCTGCCGGTCCAGGTCGTCCTCGTCACCCTCGACCCGGGCCTCGTACGCGGTGTCGACGCCCTGGGCGATGTCCGGCGACTGCGCGCCGATCGAGACGGAAACGCCGCAGGAGGCGCCGTCGAAGCCCTTCTTGGAGCTGTCGTAGCCGATCTCCAGGATCTTGTCCCGGACGAGCTGCGCGATCGGCGCGTAAGCCTTCGTGGTCACCTCGCCGGCCACGTGCACCTGGCCGGTGGTGATCAGCGTCTCCACCGCGACCCGGGAAGTCGGGTCCTCACGGAGGAGAGCGTCAAGAATGGTGTCGCTGATCTGGTCAGCGATCTTGTCGGGGTGTCCCTCGGTCACGGACTCCGAGGTGAACAGGCGGCGAGACACAGCGCTCCCTGGGGTTGCAGCGGCTGCTGACTGAAAGGCCCCGGTCGGAACCGGGGACTTCCGGAAAGACTTGATTCCTGGAGTGTAACGGTCAGCTTCCGAGAAACGTCACGTGATTCCGGAATCGAAGACCGTCTGCCCACCCCTCGAGATCAATGGGCGCGCAGATCTAGCCGTTCCGCGACCAGGTCCCAGACGACGTCCGCGAGAGCCTCCTTCGGGCCCACCGGAACGGGGGTCTCGGTGCCGTCGGCGCCCAGTACCACGGCCTCGTTGACGTCCTGCCCGAAAGCCTTTCCGTCCCCCACCTCGTTGACCACCAGCAGGTCGCAGCCCTTGCGCGCGAGCTTGGCCCGGCCATTGGCGAGGACGTTGTCGGTCTCGGCCGCGAATCCCACCACGAGTTGGCCCGAACGGGTGCGGTGGGCGGAGAGCTCGGCGAGCACATCGGGGTTGCGGACGAGCGCGACCGGCTCCGGTTCGACGCCTTCGACCTTCTTGATCTTGCCGGCGGCATAGGCCGCGGGCCGGAAGTCGGCCACCGCCGCGGCCATGACCACGGCGTCCGCGTCCTCGGCGGCCTTCAGCGCCGCCTCCCGCAGTTCCAGCGCGGTTGCCACCCGGACCACATCCACCCCGGCCGGATCGGGCAGTCCCGCGTTGGCCGAGATCAACGTCACACGGGCACCGCGGGCGGCGGCGGTCGCGGCGAGCGCGTAGCCCTGCTTGCCGGAGGAGCGGTTGCCGAGGAAGCGGACCGGGTCGAGCGGCTCGCGGGTACCGCCGGCCGAGACCACCACGTGCCGGCCGGCCAGGTCGGCCCGCTCGCCGCCGTACCGGAGCACGGCCCGGCAGGCGTCGAAGATCGCGGACGGCTCGGGCAGCCGCCCCTTGCCGGTGTCCTTGCCGGTCAGCCGCCCGCTGGCGGGCTCCAGCACGATCACGCCCCGGCGGCGCAGCGTGGCGACGTTCTCCCGGGTGGCGGGGTGCTCCCACATCTCGGTGTGCATCGCGGGCGCCAGCACCACCGGGCAGCGGGCGGTGAGCAGGGTGTTGGTGAGCAGGTCGTCGGCGAGGCCGTGGGCCGCCTTGGCCATCAGGTCGGCGGTGGCCGGGGCGACCACGACCAGGTCGGCGTTCTGCCCGATCCGCACGTGCGGGACCTCGTGCACGTTCTCCCAGGTCTCGGTGGCCGCGGGACGGCCGGAGAGGGCCGCCCAGGTCGCCTCGCCGACGAAGTGCAGCGCCGCCGCGGTGGGCACCACGGTGACCTGGTGGCCGGACTCGGTGAACCGCCGCAGCAGCTCGCACGCCTTGTACGCGGCGATGCCGCCGCTGACGCCGAGGACGACGCGCGGTGCGCCCGTCCGCTCCGTGCTGCCGCTCATGTCGCCTGCTCTCCTCGTGGCGGTCCCGGACGCCCGGATTCCCTGGCGCCCGGATTCCCGGATGCCCGCCAACCCTACGGCCCGCCGACGATCACCCGCACAGCGGCACCCCGCCCGGCCGCACCACGAAAGCACGGCACCGTCGGAAGCGGCAGCACCGGAAGCGGCAGCACTAGAAGCAGCCGCACCGGAAAAGACGGAGGGCCCGTCGGAGCGAACTCCGACGGGCCCTTCCTTCCGCAGACGCGGTGACGCCTCAGGCGGCCTCGATCGCCTCGGCCGTCAGCATGCCGGCGTTGATCTCGCGCAGCGCGATCGACAGCGGCTTCTCGTGCACGTGGGTGTCGACCAGCGGGCCGACGTACTCCAGCAGGCCCTCGCCGAGCTGGGAGTAGTACGCGTTGATCTGACGCGCACGCTTGGCCGCGTAGATGACCAGGCTGTACTTGGAGTCGGTGGCCTCAAGCAGCTCGTCGATCGGCGGGTTGATGATGCCCTCGGGCGCGGTCATGGAAGAGGACACGCGAAAACCTTCCGAAAGGGTGGAAAAAAAGACAACAGGTCAGCCTACACCGAGCAAGGCTAGCAGTTCAGTGGCGACCTGCTCGACGGAGGTGTTGACCAGGGTGGTGTCGAACTCCGGCTCGGCCGCCAGTTCGATCTTGGCCGCCTCCAGCCGCTTCTCGATCACGTCCTGCGGCTCGGTGCCCCGGCCGGTGAGCCGGCGGACCAGCTCGTCCCAGCTCGGCGGAGCCAGGAAGACCAGCTGCGCCTCGGGCATGGACTCGCGCACCTGACGGGCACCCTGCAGGTCGATCTCCAGCAGCACGGGCTCGCCGCGCTCCAGCTTCTCCTGGACCGCCGCCCGGGGGGTGCCGTAGCGGTTGCCCGCGAACACGGCCCACTCCAGCAGCTCACCGTTGGCGATCAGCTTGTCGAACTCGTCGTTGTCGACGAAGTGGTACTGGACCCCGTGCTGCTCGCCCGGCCTCGGGTGGCGGGTCGTCGCCGACACCGAGAGCCAGACTTCGGGGTGCTGCTTCCTCATATGAGCGACGACCGTGCTCTTGCCGACCCCCGAGGGGCCGGAGAGCACGGTCAGCCGCGGACGCTCACTCATGCACCGATTATCCCGGATCGCGGGCGATCCTGGGACCACGGGGGCACGGTCAGGCGGCACCGCCGCCGAACTCCCGCTCCAGGGAGGCGATCTGGTTCGTTCCGAGACCACGGACACGGCGGCTCTCGGAGATGCCGAGCCGCTCCATGATCTGCTTGGCACGGACCTTGCCCACGCCCGGCAGGGACTCCAGCAGGGCGGAGACCTTCATCTTGCCGATCACGTCGTTGTCGGCCTTGCCGGCCTTGATCACCTCGTGCAGGGAGGCGCCGGAGTGCTTGAGCCGGTTCTTGACCTCGGCGCGCTCCCGGCGAGCCTCGGCGGCCTTCGCGAGCGCGGCGGTGCGCTGTTCAGGGGTAAGGGGCGGAAGAGCCACGCCGTTCACCTCAGGTGTGGATGGAAGGGATTGAACTAGGACTGTTGTGGTTCCCAGGACACCGGCCAGAGAGCGACGCGCCGCCCCTGACCTGCGAGAGCAGCAGTATTCGCGGCTCTTCGATGACCTATCGCCGGACACTACCCGGATTGCGGCGCCGCGTCAGGAAAAGAACACGAAAAGTCCTGGTCAGCCAAGGCCGACCAGGACTTTCCAGGGCAAAATGACCATGATTGCGAAGCTTTGGCGGCGCCGATGTGACGGCGCTCACGTCGGACCGCCGTCCCGCCCGCCCTGTCGCAACCCGTCACGAGGGTGCTGCGGAGCGTCCTCCGGGGCGAACCCCGCCATGCCGTCCGCTACTTGACCGCCTCGGCGTACTCCTGGACAAAACGGTCCGCAGCCGAACGCAGCACCGCCACCGAGGGACCGTGCTTGAGCACGTCCCGGCTGACGCTCGGGACGACATTGCGCACCGAGGCGCCGAACACCCGCGGCAGGTCGGCCATGGTCGCGCCCTGCGCCCCGATGCCGGGGGCCAGCAGCGGGCCGTTGATCGCCAGGTCCACCCCGGCGTCGGCCAGGGTGGCCCCGACCACCGCGCCGAAGGAGCCCAGCGGCTCGGCCCCGGCGTTCTCCTCGGCCAGCTGGCGCAGCACCGAGGCGGCGACCGGCTCGCCGTCGGCGCCGATCGCGCGCTGCACCTCCGCGCCCTCCGGGTTGGAGGTGAGCGCCAGCGCGAACACGCCCGCGCCGCTCGCCTTCGCCAGGTCCAGCGCCGGGCGCAGCGAGCCGAAGCCGAGGTAGGGGCTGACCGTGACGGCGTCCGAGAAGAGCGGGCTGCCGGGCGCCAGGAAGGCCTCCGCGTAGGCGGCCATGGTGGAGCCGATGTCGCCGCGCTTGGCGTCCATCAGGACGAGCGCGCCGGCCGCCCTGGCCTCCTCGACCGACCGCTCCAGGACGGCGACGCCCCGGGAGCCGAAGCGCTCGTAGAACGCGGCCTGCGGCTTGAGCACGGCCACCCGGTCGGCCAGCGCCTCGACCACGGTGCGGCTGAAGGTCTCCAGGCCCGCGACGGTGTCCTCCAGGCCCCAGGCGGCGAGCAGGGAGGCGTGCGGGTCGATGCCCACGCAGAGCTGGCCGCGGGTGTCGAGGGCGTGGCGCAGCCGGGCGCCGAAGGGGGCGAGGGTCATGACGTCCTTCCGGGGGCGGGAGAGAGGGCGTGAGGGAGGGAGCGAGGGGTTCAGGCGGCCGTGCGGTCGTCGACCGCGCTGCCGACGGCCGCGGCCAGGCTGCGGAAGCCGCCGGCCCGCAGGCGCGCCGACAGGCCCTTGTGGACGCGCCGGCACCAGAGCGGGCCCTCGTAGATGAAGGCGCTGTAGCCCTGCACCAGGTCGGCGCCGTGGACGATCCGCTGCCAGGCGTCCTCGGCGGTCTCGATGCCGCCGACCGACACCAGCGTCAGCCGGCCGCCGGTGCGGGCGCGCAGCCGCTGGAGGACCACCAGCGCGCGCTCCTTGAGCGGGGCGCCGGACAGGCCGCCCATGCCGATCTCCGCGACCCGGGCGGCGTCGCTGCGCAGGCCCTCGCGGCCGATCGTGGTGTTGGTCGCGATGATGCCGTCCAGGCCCAGCTCCAGGGCCAGGTCGGCGACCTCGTCGATGTCCTCGTCCGCCAGGTCGGGGGCGATCTTGACCAGCAGCGGCACATGGTGCGGGGTGGTCCGGTCGGCGGCCTCGCGCACGGCGCTCAGCAGCGGGCGCAGGTGCTCGACGGCCTGGAGGTTGCGCAGCCCGGGGGTGTTCGGCGAGCTGACGTTGACCACCAGGTAGTCGGCGAAGCGGGCGAGCCGCTCGGTGGACTTCACGTAGTCGGCGACCGCGTCGGCCTCCTCGACCAGCTTGGTCTTGCCGATGTTGACGCCGACGACCGGGGTGGAGCTGGTGTGCGGGCGCGCGGCCAGCCGGGCGGCGACCCGGGCCGAGCCCTGGTTGTTGAAGCCCATCCGGTTGATCAGCGCGCGGTCCTCGACCAGCCGGAACAGCCGCGGCTGCGGGTTGCCGGGCTGCGCCTCGCCGGTGACGGTGCCGATCTCGACGTAGTCGAAGCCGAGCATCGACAGGCCGTCGATGCCGACCCCGTTCTTGTCGAAGCCGGCCGCCAGGCCGAACGGTCCCGGCAGGGCGAGGCCGAGGGCGTCGGTGCGCAGCGCCCGGTCGCGCGGGGCGAGCACCAGCCGGACGAGGCCGCGCAGGCCGGGCACCGAGGAGGCCAGCCGGATCCAGAAGAAGGCCAGGTGGTGGGCCTTCTCGGGGTCCATCTTCTTGAACACGAGGTCGAACAGCAGCTTGTACACAAGATCCTCCCAGGGCATGGAAGTGGGGGGCACCCGGCGGTACTGGTGCCCCCCACTGCGGTGGTGCTAGTTGGCGCGGCCGGCGTTGATCAGCTCGGCGTGCTCCTGGAGCGACATGACGCCGACCTCGTCGCGCAGCAGCCGGTCGATGCCCTGGACGGCGGCGCCCATGGCCTGCACGGTGGTCAGGCAGGGCACCGCGCGGGCGACGGCGGCGGTGCGGATCTCGTAGCCGTCGAGGCGGCCGCCGGTGCCGTACGGCGTGTTGATGATGAGGTCGACCTCACCGTCGTGGATCAGCTGGACGATGGTCCGCTCGCCGTTCGGGCCCTCGCCCTCGCTGTGCTTGCGCACCAGCGTCGACGGGATGCCGCCGCGCTGGAGCACCTCGGCGGTGCCGGCGGTGGCGAGCACCTCGAAGCCCAGGCTGACCAGCGCGCGGGCCGGGAAGACCAGGTTGCGCTTGTCCCGGTTGGCGACCGAGACGAAGACCTTGCCCTTGGTCGGCAGCGCGCCGTAGGCGCCGGCCTGGGCCTTCGCGTAGGCGGTGCCGAACACCCGGTCCAGGCCCATGACCTCGCCGGTGGAGCGCATCTCCGGGCCGAGCACGGTGTCCACGCCGCGACCGTGCACGTCGCGGAAGCGGCTCCACGGCATCACGGCCTCCTTGACCGCGATCGGGGCGTCCGCCGGCAGGGTGCCGCCGTCGCCCTCGGCCGGGAGCATGCCCTCGGCGCGCAGCTCGGCGATGGTGGCGCCGAGCGAGACCCGGGCGGCGGCCTTGGCCAGCGGCACCGCGGTCGCCTTGGAGGTGAACGGCACGGTGCGCGAGGCGCGCGGGTTGGCCTCCAGGACGTACAGGATGTCGCCGGAGAGCGCGAACTGGATGTTGATCAGACCGCGCACCCCGACGCCGCGGGCGATGGCCTCGGTGGAGGCGCGCAGCCGCTTGATGTCGTACCCGCCGAGGGTGATCGGCGGCAGGGCGCAGGCGGAGTCGCCGGAGTGGATGCCGGCCTCCTCGATGTGCTCCATGACGCCGCCGAGGTAGAGCTCGGTGCCGTCGTAGAGGGCGTCGACGTCGATCTCCACCGCGTCGTCGAGGAAGCGGTCGATCAGCACCGGGTGCTCGGAGATCAGACCGGCGTGCCGCTCCAGGTAGGAGGCGAGCGACTCCTCGTCGTAGACGATCTCCATGCCGCGTCCGCCGAGCACGTAGGACGGGCGGGCGAGCACCGGGTAGCCGATCTCGTCGGCGAGGGCCTTGGCCTCCGCGAAGGAGAAGGCGGTGCCGTGCTTGGGGGCGGGCAGGCCCGCGTCGCGCAGCACCCGGCCGAAGGCGCCGCGCTCCTCGGCCAGGTCGATGGCCTCCGGCTGGGTGCCGACGATCGGCACGCCGTTGTCCTTGAGCGCCTGGGCCAGGCCGAGCGGGGTCTGGCCGCCGAGCTGGACGATCACACCGGCGAGCGGTCCGGCCTGCTTCTCGGCGTGGACGATCTCCAGCACGTCCTCCAGGGTGAGCGGCTCGAAGTAGAGCCGGTCGGAGGTGTCGTAGTCGGTGGAGACGGTCTCCGGGTTGCAGTTGACCATGACGGTCTCGTACCCGGCGTCGGCGAGCGCGAAGGAGGCGTGCACGCAGGAGTAGTCGAACTCGATGCCCTGGCCGATGCGGTTCGGGCCGGAGCCGAGGATGATCACCGCGGGCTTGGTGCGCGGGGCGACCTCGTTCTCCTCGTCGTAGGACGAGTAGAAGTACGGGGTCCTGGCCGCGAACTCCGCCGCGCAGGTGTCGACGGTCTTGAACACCGGGCGGATGCCCAGCGCGTGCCGGACCTCGCGGACCACGTCCGGGCGCAGGCCGCGGATCTCGCCGACCTGGTGGTCGGAGAAGCCGTGCCGCTTGGCGTGGCGCAGCAGCTCGGGGGTGAGCTCGGGGGCCTCGGCCAGCTCGGTGGCGATCTCGTCGAGCAGGAAGAGCTGGTCGACGAACCACGGGTCGATCTTGGTGGACTCGAACACCTCGTCCGGGGTGGCCCCGGCCCGGATGGCCTGCATCACGGTGTTGATCCGGCCGTCCGTCGGCACGACCGCCTTGGCCAGCAGCTCGGCCTTGTCGCCCACCGGGCCGATCCAGGTGAACTGGGAGCCCTTCTTCTCCAGCGAGCGCAGCGCCTTCTGCAGCGCCTCGGGGAAGTTGCGGCCCATGGCCATCGCCTCGCCGACCGACTTCATGGTGGTGGTGAGGGTGGCGTCGGCGCTCGGGAACTTCTCGAACGCGAACCGGGGCACCTTGACCACGACGTAGTCGAGGGCCGGCTCGAAGGAGGCCGGGGTCTGCTCGGTGATGTCGTTGGGGATCTCGTCGAGGGTGTAGCCGACGGCGAGCTTGGCGGCGATCTTGGCGATCGGGAAGCCGGTCGCCTTGGAGGCCAGCGCCGAGGAGCGGGACACCCGCGGGTTCATCTCGATGACGATGACCCGGCCGTCGTCGGGGTTGACGGCGAACTGGATGTTGCAGCCGCCGGTGTCGACGCCGACCTCGCGGATCACGGCGATGCCGATGTCGCGCAGGATCTGGTACTCGCGGTCGGTGAGCGTCATCGCCGGGGCGACGGTGATCGAGTCACCGGTGTGCACGCCCATCGGGTCGAAGTTCTCGATCGAGCAGACGACCACGACGTTGTCGTTCTTGTCGCGCATCAGCTCGAGCTCGTACTCCTTCCAGCCGAGGATGGACTCCTCCAGGAGCACCTCGGTGGTCGGGGAGAGCGTCAGGCCCTGGCCGGCGATGCGGCGCAGCTCGTCCTCGTCGTGGGCGAAGCCGGAGCCGGCGCCGCCCATGGTGAAGGAGGGGCGGACGACGACCGGGTAGCCGCCCAGGGTGTCGACCCCGGCGAGCACCTCGTCCATGGTGTGGCAGATGACCGAGCGGGCGGACTCGCCGTGGCCGATCTTGGCGTTGACCGCCTCGACCACGCCCTTGAACAGCTCGCGGTCCTCGCCCTTGTTGATCGCCTCGACGTCGGCGCCGATCAGCTCGACGCCGTACTTCTCCAGCGTGCCGGCGCTGTGCAGGGAGATCGCGGTGTTGAGCGCGGTCTGGCCGCCCAGGGTGGGCAGCAGGGCGTCGGGGCGCTCCTTGGCGATGATCTTCTCGACGAACTCCGGGGTGATCGGCTCGACGTAGGTGGCGTCGGCGATCTCCGGGTCGGTCATGATCGTCGCCGGGTTGGAGTTCACCAGGACGACCCGCAGGCCCTCGGCCTTGAGGACGCGACACGCCTGCGTGCCCGAGTAGTCGAACTCGGCGGCCTGGCCGATCACGATCGGGCCGGACCCGATGACCAGGACGGACTTGATGTCAGTGCGCTTAGGCACGCGGGCCCTCCATGTGGTTCACGCTGTGCTGGTCGTCGCCTCGCATGAGCTCGACGAAACGGTCGAAGAGGTAGGCCGCGTCGTGCGGGCCGGCAGCCGCTTCGGGGTGGTACTGCACGCTGAAGGCGGGCACGTCGAGCGCCTGGAGGCCCTCCACCACGTCGTCGTTCAGGCAGACGTGGGAGACCTCGACCCGCCCGTACGGGGTGTCGCTGACCTTGTCCAGCGGCGCGTTCACGGCGAAGCCGTGGTTGTGGGCGGTCACCTCGACCTTGCCGGTGGTGCGGTCCTGCACCGGCTGGTTGATGCCGCGGTGGCCGTACTTGAGCTTGTAGGTGCCGAAGCCCAGCGCGCGGCCGAGGATCTGGTTGCCGAAGCAGATCCCGAAGAACGGGGTCTTCCGCTCCAGCACGCCCTGCGCCACGGCGACCTGGTGGTCGGCGGTCGCCGGGTCGCCCGGACCGTTGGAGAAGAACACGCCGTCGGGGTTGACGGCGTAGACGTCCTCGATCGTCGCGTTGGCGGGCAGCACGTGCACCTCGATGCCGCGCTCGGCCATCCGCTGCGGGGTCATCGCCTTGATGCCGAGGTCCAGGGCGGCGACGGTGAAGCGCTTCTCACCGATCGCGGGCACCACGTACGGCTCGGTGGTGGCGACCTCGGCGCACAGGTCGGCGCCCTTCATCTCGGGCGAGGACTGCACCTTGGCGAGCAGCGCGGCCGGGTCGGCCAGGGCCTCGCCGGAGAAGATGCCGCAGCGCATGGCACCGCGCTCGCGCAGGTGGCGGGTGAGCGCCCGGGTGTCGATGCCGCTGATGCCGACGATGCCCTGGTTCACCAGCTCCTCGTCCAGCGAGCGGCGGGAGCGCCAGTTGGAGGCGACCCGGGCGGGGTCGCGGACGACGTACCCGGCGACCCAGATCTGCTTGGACTCGTCGTCCTCGTCGTTCCAGCCGGTGTTGCCGATCTGCGGGGCGGTCATCACGACCACCTGGCGGTGGTACGAGGGGTCGGTGAGGGTCTCCTGGTAGCCGGACATGCCGGTGTTGAAGACGGCCTCGCCGTAGGTCTCGCCGGTCGCGCCGTAGGCCTGGCCCCGGAAGGTCCGGCCGTCCTCCAGGACGAGCACAGCGGGCACACGCTCCCGCCGTTGGCGCTGCGTGGTGGGGGCAGGTGCGGTCATGACGCGGCCTCTTCCGTCTTCTTCGTCGTCGTACGTGTTGCGAGCTGAGCGACCGCCTCGACCCAGGCGGTGTGCTCGTCGGGGTGGTCGAACCGGAACCCGGAGTCCACGTCGGTGCCCGTGGAGGTCCCCCCGGCCGAAGGCCCGGGGAGCGTCCAGGTGACGACGAGGAGCCCGGACGGGACGACCTTGCCGGCGATCCCGGAGTCCGTCCGGGCACCGATCAGGTGCTCGGCGGGGATCCAGAAGTCGACGTCACCCGGGCGCTGCACCAGCAGGCCGTTCTCGCCGAGGGTCAGATCGGCGCGGCTGCGGGTGCCCAGGCCGTGCGCGACGACCCGGTCGAGCCAGTTCCCGGCGGTGGTGGTGCCGTGGTACCGGCCGCTGCTCTCCAGGATGGTCCGGCCGGCGCGCTCCGGCACGGCGGGGAGCGGCGGGATCCCGGACTGCAGGGTGCGGCGCCAGTTCCAGCCCTGGCGCATCAGCCAGTACACGAGGCCGATGATCAGCAGCAGGCCGACCGTCCAGCCGATGTACCCGGGCCAGTTGGCGACCCTGGCCTGCTCCTGGGCCAGCAGCGCCGCGGCGCCGCCGCCGTTCGTGGAGCTCACGCGAGGCCGCCCTGCTCGACCAGCTCGCCGGCCAGCACCGTGGCGGTGCCGCGCAGGAAGGTGGCGTGCACCCGTCCGGGCAGGTCGAGGCCCTTGTAAGGGGTGTTGCGGGAGCGGGTGGCGAAGCTGTCGGGGTTCACGGCACCACGGTACGCGGGATCGAACAGCACCAGGTTTGCGGGCTCACCCACCGAGACCGGCCGGCCCTGCCCCGCGAGGCGGCCGATCCGGGCCGGGCGGTGCGACATCCGGTCGGCGACGCCCTCCCAGTTCAGCAGGCCGGTGTCGACCATGGTCTGCTGCACCACGGACAGCGCGGTCTCCAGGCCGACCATGCCCATCGCGGCCACGGCCCACTCGCAGTCCTTGTCCTCGGCCGGGTGCGGCGCGTGGTCGGTGGCGACGGCGTCGATGGTGCCGTCCGCCAGCGCCTTGCGCAGCGCCTGGACGTCCTCGGCGGTGCGCAGCGGCGGGTTGACCTTGTACACCGGGTCGTAGGAGCGGACCAGCTCGTCGGTCAGCAGCAGGTGGTGCGGGGTGACCTCGGCGGTGACGTCCCAGCCCTTGGCCTTGGCCCAGCGGACGATCTCGACCGAGCCGGCGGTGGAGACGTGGCAGATGTGCAGCCGGGAGCCGACGTGCGCGGCGAGCAGCACGTCCCGGGCGATGATCGCCTCCTCCGCGACGGCCGGCCAGCCGCCGAGGCCGAGCTCGCCGGAGACCTGGCCCTCGTTCATCTGGGCGCCCTCGGTCAGCCGCGGCTCCTGCGCGTGCTGGGCGACGACACCGTCGAAGGCCTTCACGTACTCCAGCGCGCGGCGCATCATCACCGCGTCGTCGACGCACTTGCCGTCGTCGGAGAAGACCCGGACGCCGGCGGCGGACTCGTGCATGGCGCCCAGCTCGGCGAGCTTCTTGCCCTCCAGGCCGACGGTGACGGCGCCGACCGGCTGGACGTCGCAGTAGCCGGACTCCTGGCCCAGCCGCCAGACCTGCTCGACCACACCGGCGGTGTCGGCCACCGGGAAGGTGTTGGCCATCGCGTGGACGGCGGTGAAGCCGCCCTTGGCGGCGGCGCGGGTGCCGGTGAGGACGGTCTCGGCGTCCTCCCGGCCGGGCTCGCGCAGGTGGGTGTGCAGGTCGACCAGGCCGGGCAGGACGATCAGCCCGGTGGCGTCGATCTCGATGTCCGCGGTGGCGTCCAGGGCGGTGCCGATCGCCGCGATCGCACCGTCGACGAGGTGGAGGTCCTGCGGAGCGCCGCCGAGGATCTGGGCGTTGCGGATCAGGTAGGTGACCATGGCGGTGGTTCGCTCGCTTCGCTCGTTCACTGGGCGTTCTCCACGGAGTCGGTGCGGGGGGTGTCGGTGAGGGTGGCTCCGCCGAGCAGCAGGTAGAGCACGGCCATCCGGACGGAGACGCCGTTGGCGACCTGCTCGACCACGGTGCAGCGCGGCGAGTCGGCGACCTCGGCGGTGATCTCCATGCCGCGGACCATCGGGCCGGGGTGCATGACGATGGCGTGCTCGGGCAGCCGGGCCATCCGCGGGCCGTCCACGCCGTAGCGGCGGGTGTACTCGCGCTCGGTGGGGAAGAACGCGGCGTTCATCCGCTCGCGCTGGACCCGGAGCATCATCAGCGCGTCGGTCTTCGGGAGCACGCTCTCCAGGTCGTAGCTGACCTCGCAGGGCCAGTTCTCGATCCCGATCGGCAGCAGGGTCGGCGGGGCGACGAAGGTCACCTGGGCGCCGAGCGTGGTGAGCAGGTGGACGTTCGAGCGGGCCACCCGGCTGTGCAGGATGTCGCCGACGATGGTCACCCGCCGCCCGGCCAGGTCGTTGCCCGCGCCCGGGTTGAGGTGGCGGCGCATGGTGAAGGCGTCGAGCAGGGCCTGGGTGGGGTGCTCGTGGGTGCCGTCACCGGCGTTGATGACGCTGCCGTGCAGCCAGTCGGACTGGGCCAGCCGGGCCGGCGCGCCGGAGGCGTGGTGCCGGACGACGACCGCGTCGGCGCCCATCGCCTGGAGGGTCAGGGCGGTGTCCTTGAGGCTCTCGCCCTTGGAGACCGAGGAGCCCTTGGCGGAGAAGTTGATGACGTCCGCGGAGAGCCGCTTCTCGGCGACCTCGAAGGAGGTCTTGGTGCGGGTCGAGTCCTCGAAGAAGAGGTTGACGACGGTGCGGCCGCGGAGGGTGGGGAGCTTCTTGACCGCCCGGCCGGACAGCTGGGCGAGTTCCTCGGCGGTGTCCAGGATGAGCAGCGCGTCGTCGCGGGTGAGATCGGCGGCTGACACGAGGTGGCGCTTCACGCGGGTTACTCCGGGAGGTGCGATTCGGTGGCCTGAGCGGCCAGGGCCTGGGAGGAGCGCGCCGCGAAGTCGCGGTCGCCGACGAGCACGGCGTCGACGCCGTCGCGGTCGGACAGGCGCACCTGGACGGCCTCGCGCAGCGAGGTGGGGAGGTTCTTGCCCACGTAGTCGGCGCGGATCGGCAGCTCGCGGTGGCCGCGGTCGACGAGGACGGCGAGCTGCACGGCGCGCGGGCGGCCGATGTCGTTGAGGGCGTCGAGCGCGGCACGGATGGTGCGGCCGGAGAAGAGCACGTCGTCGACGAGGACGACCAGCCGGCCGTCGATGCCGCCGGGCGGGATCTCGGTGTGCTCCAGGGCGCGGGCGGGCTTCAGCCGCAGATCGTCCCGGTACATCGTGATGTCCAGGGTGCCGAGCGGGATGTCCTGGTCGGTGATCTGGGCGAGCCTGGCGTGCAGCCGCCGGGCGAGGTGGACACCCCTGGTGTGGATGCCCAGCAGCACGACGTCCTCGGCGCCCTTGGCGCGCTCGACGATCTCGTGCGCTATCCGGGTGATGACCCGGGCGATGTCCGTGCCGTCCAGCACTTGGTGCGGCGGCCTCGGTGCGGATTCCTGGTGTGCGGTCATGCCGAAGCGGACCTCCTTCCCCGCCTCACGGGACGGGTCTTAAAGGATGTCGGGAGACCCCCGCCGACCTGCGGCGCGGGCTCCGGTCATCCTACCAGCGTGATTCTGCGGCCAACCGACGGCCATCGTTCCGCTTCCCCTGGTTCACGTGCCGGACGCACCCCTGATGCGGCCCATTCGCACGACTGCCCCATTCGGCTTGACGCAACTACCTCACTCTACGTAACCTCACAGTGAGTTACGAGACGGACGTCGAACCCACCGGTAACGGCGTCGGCAATCGCCCGTGACCCACCACTGAACGCGAAGCAATCTCGTCCGGGGAGATCAATGTCCAGCGACTACGCGAAGCAGCTCGGAGGCAAGCTCCGAGCCATCCGCACCCAGCAGGGACTCTCCCTGCACGGTGTCGAGGAGAAGTCCCAGGGGCGCTGGAAGGCAGTCGTCGTCGGCTCGTACGAGCGTGGAGACCGTGCGGTCACCGTGCAGCGTCTGGCCGAACTGGCGGAGTTCTACGGGGTCCCGGTACAGGAGCTGCTGCCCGGCGGTACGCCCGGCGGCGCGGCCGAGCCGCCGCCGCGCCTGGTCCTCGACCTGGAGAGACTGACCCAGGTCCCGTCCGAGAAGGCCGGCCCGCTGCAGCGCTACGCGGCGACCATCCAGAGCCAGCGCGGCGACTACAACGGCAAGGTGCTGTCGATCCGCCAGGACGACCTGCGCACCCTGGCCGTGATCTACGACCAGTCGCCGTCGATCCTCACCGAGCAGCTCATCTCCTGGGGCGTGCTCAACCCCGACGCGCGCCGTGCGGTGCGCGAGGAGGAGACGGGCTGAGTCCCGGCCCCTCGGTTCCCGGCTCCCCGGTTCGCGGCCCACGAAACGGGAGCGGGAACGGCGAACACCAGCAGAAACGTCACGGCGCGGCACCCCGTACAGGGTGCCGCGCCGCGGCGTTCCCGGGCGGCCCTCCCGGCGGCCCGCCCCGGCTTTCAGCAGACCGTCTCCAGCCGGTAGCCCGGCTCGGCCGCCACGCCGTCCAGCCGCACCGGACCGGCCGCGGGCGTCCACACCCGCCCCTCGCTGGCCCAGGCCCAGGCGGTCGGCCGGTACTCCCCGCAGGCCGCCGCCGAGCCCTGCGCGCCGTGCAGCACCGCGAGACCGGGCAGCCCCCGGGCCAGCCCGGCGCAGAGCACCGCGCAGAGCAGTTCGAGGTCCTCGTCGTTGATCCGCACCACGCCGTCCTCCCACTGGAGCACCCGGGCCGCCGCGGTCAGCCGCCCGCCGGGGGCGTCCACCGACAGCCGCAGCTCGTAGACGCCGCTGCCGGCCCCCAGCAGCATCCGGCGGAACACCTCGGCGCCCTGCTCGTAGGCGCCGCGCACGGCCTCGTCGCGCTCACCGTGGAGGCGGCCGTCGAGCAGCAGGTCGGCGTGCCGCAGGGTCAGCCCGTTCTCCCGGGCCCGGACCAGCCGGGGCAGGAAGTCGCCGACCAGCTCCTCGCCCTGATAGGCCAACAGCTGGGTGCGCAGCGGCGGGTTGACCAGGTAGCGCTCGCGGGCGGCCGGCTCCGCCGGGTCGAGGCCGTGCAGCAGACAGAACTCGGCGAAGTCCTGCGGGTGGAACATCCGCGCCCGGACGGTGTCGAACCGCCGCCGGGCGTCGGCGAGCAGTTCGGCGGTCTCGGCGAGGTACCGCTCGTGGTCCGGGGCGTCCGACAGCTGCCAGGCGCGGGCCTCCTCGAAGTCCGCCGCGCTGGTGAGCACCCCGATCACGAACGCCTGGCCGGCCCCCTCGGACCGCTGCCGCTCGCAGCCCTCGGCCCGCTCGGCGGCGGCGCGCGGACGGACCCGGGGGCGGTGGCCGGCGGCGGTGCAGTCGGGGGTGCGGCGGGCGCGGCCGTTGCGGCTCATCGGGGCTCCTCGGACGGGGCGGGCGGGTCGGCGGCGGGTGCACCGCCGACCCTTGTCCTCCCCCGCCCCGCGTGGCGCACACGTACGACGTGTCACAGGAATGTAACCGAGGGTGAATCGGATGTTTGGAGTCACGCACGGTTGTGCGCCCGGGCGGTCGCGCCCCGCGCATCCGCCCCGCGCGAGGCGCCGTCGTCACACCCCGTGCCCACCCGCTCACACCGTTTCAGCCACTCACGCCCGCGCACACCCCTGAACGAGCGCCCCCGCTTCGAGGCCCCACATACGAGCGGGCGACTCCCGCCCCGAGACCCCTCCCCCACAACCGGGCGAATTACCTCGGCACGCGCGCGAGTTGCCGGGACTGGGCGACCAGGCGGCCGGTCTCGTCCCAGACCTCGGCATCCTCCTCGAAGTACCCGCCCGCCACGTTCCGGGTCGCGTGCACGACCCGCAGCCAGCCCGGGGCGGGCTTGGCCCGCAGATGCACCGTCAGCTCCACGGTCGGCGCCCAGCCCGGCATCCCGAGGTCGAAGGTGACCGGCGGCAGCGCGTCGGCGACCAGCAGGAGCAGCAGCGGGTCGGGCTCGCGGCCGTCGGCGAGCCGGAACCAGCCCTGGATCCGGCCGGTGCCGGACGGCTGGCCGAGCGCCCAGCCGATGGTCGCCGGGTCGAGCCGCATGTCGAACCGCTCCAGCAGCGCGGCCTGCGCGATCAGCTCCTTGGGCGCGTGCTCGACGCCGATGCACTGGTCCGGCGGCGGCAGCTGCGGCGGGGTGGCGCTGGTCCGCACCTCGCCGTCGTGGGTGGCGAGGTCGCCGTGGGTGGCGAGCACCCGGAGCCGTTCCACGCCGCCCTGGCTGAGCGCGGCGGTGCCGGTGGAGAGCGTGCGGCCGGTGCGGACCACCTCGGTGTGCACGGTGGCCGGCCCGGGGGTGGCGGCGGAGAGGTAGTAGCCGCTGATCGACACCGGGTCGGTGTGGTCGGCGCTCTCCGGGCGGGCCGTGTGCGCGAGCGAGAGCGCGTGGCCGGCGACGGCCAGCAGCAGTCCGCCGTTGACGCCGCCGCCGATCTGCCACCCGGCGCCGAGTTCGCCGTCGTAGCGGCCGGGCTCGTCCGGGTGCGGGGTGAGGGCGATGCCCTGATCGAACTCGCTGCGGATCGCCGTGGTCATGGGGGGTGGCCTGCCCTTCACTACGGGGTCACCGGCGGGCGTGGGCCGCCGGAGCACCAGGTTACTGACGAGTAGGACCACCATACGCCGACCGGGTGAACATGCCGAACGGCCGCCGGACCGTTTCCGGTCCGACGGCCGTCGGTACAGGTGCGCGCCTCAGCGGCGGATGCTCGGCTTGAGCTCCATGAAGCGGGCCAGCAGGCCGTTGACGAACGCCGGGGAGTCGTCGGTGGAGTACTCCTTGGCGATCTCCACCGCCTCGTCGACGACGACCGCGTCCGGGACGCTGTCCTCCCAGATCAGCTCGTAGGCACCGAGCCGCAGGACGTTGCGGTCCGCGATCGGCATCCGGTCGAGCGTCCAGCCGACGGCGTACTGCGAGATCAGCTCATCGATCCGGCGGGCGTACTGGACGTACCCCTCCACCAGCTCCATGGTGTACTCGCCGACCTGAGGGGTGCCCTCGTCCGGCTTGGGCTCCCGGGCCCGGGCCACCCAGTCGGCGAGGACCGTCAGCGGGTCGACCCCACGGTGGTCGGCCTCGAACAGGATCTGGAAGGCTCGCGTGCGGGCCTTGGTGCGTGCGGACGACACGGACTTACTTCACCCGGCCGAGGTAGCTGCCGTCGCGGGTGTCGACCTTGACCTTCTCGCCGGTGGTCACGAAGAGCGGGACCTGGATCTCGGCGCCGGTCTCCAGCGTGGCCGGCTTGGTGCCACCGGTGGAGCGGTCGCCCTGGACGCCCGGCTCGGTCTCGGCGATGACCAGCTCGACCGCGGCCGGGAGCTCGATGTACAGCACCGCGCCCTCGTTCACGGCGACGAGCGCGTCGAAGCCCTCGAGCAGGTACTTGGCGGCGTCACCGACGACGACCGGCTCGATGGTCAGCTGGTCGAAGGTGTCCATGTCCATGAACACGTAGTTCTCGCCGTCCTTGTACGAGAACTGCATGGTGCGCTTGTCGACGTTCGCAGTCTCGACCTTGGTGCCGGCGTTGAAGGTCTTGTCGACGACCTTGCCCGTCAGGACCTCCTTGAGCTTGGTGCGCACGAAGGCCGGGCCCTTGCCGGGCTTGACGTGCTGGAACTCGACGACGGACCAGAGCTTCCCGCCGTCCAGCTTGAGAACCATGCCGTTCTTGAGATCGTTCGTGGAAGCCACGGGCGCACTAACTCCTGGATATAGCTGTCAAGGAACCAAGGGGTCGCGTCCTGGGACACACCTGTGTCACAGGGCGAGGAGCTCCTTGGTGGTGATGGTGAGCAGCTCGGGCCCGCCCTCCTCAAGGGGGCGAACGACGAGCGTGTCCTCGATCCGGACCCCGCCGCGTCCCGGGAGGTGGACTCCCGGGCCGACAGTGACCGGCACGCGGCTGTCCAGTTTACCCATGTCCGTGGGGCCGAGACGCGGTGCCTCCCGGATCTCCAGCCCGATGCCGTGGCCGACCGGGTGCGGAGAGGTCTCCGTGTGCCCGGCGGACTGCAGAATCTCCCGCGCCGCCTGGTCGGGCACATGCTGCTCGACCCCCGGGCCGAGCGCCTCCCGGCCGGCCCGCTGGGCCCGGAACACCAGCCGGTGCAGTTCGACCTGCCAGGGGGCCGGGGCCGCGCCGATCACGAAGGTCCGGGCGGTCGAGACCCCGTAGCCCCGGTACCGGGCGCCGAGCACCACGGTCAGGAAGTCGCCCTCCTCGACCCGGCGGTCGGTGGGCTGGTGCGCCTGCTGGCCGGAGTGGCTGCCGGTGCCGACCGAGACCGGGAAGGCCGCGCGGTCCGCGCCGTGGTCGATCATCCGGCGCTCCAGCTCCATCGCCAGGTGCCGCTCGGTCCGGCCGACCAGGATCGACTCCAGCAGCTCGCCGAGCGCCTGGTCGGCGATCTCCGCGGCGATCCGCAGATCGGCGATCTCGTACTCGTCCTTGACCACCCGCAGCCGCTCGACCGCCTGTCCGACGTCCGCCAGCCGGGTGCCCTCGACCAGCCCGGCCACGGCGCGGTGCCGGGTGACCGTCAGATCGTGCTCCTCCACCGCCAGCCCGGCCACCCGCAGTCCCGCCGCGGCGCCGGCCGCGGCCAGCGCGGTGTCCGCCCCGGCCGCCACCTCCAGCCGGGTCACCTCGGGCGAGATCAGGTGCTCCCCGGCGTCGTCCGGCGGCAGGTCGTCGGGCAGCGCCAGCAGCGCCCGGTCCCGGGTCAGCAGCAGGGTCGCCCCGCACGGCGGACACCCGGTGAGGTACCGCACGTTCGCCGCCCGGGTGATCAGCGCCGCGTCGGTCCCGGACGCACCGCAGTGCTCCCGCAACCGCTCCCGCCGGCCCGCGTACGCATCAGCCATGCGTCGAGCCTACGAACCCCGCCCCCGATCCGCCCGCCGAA
>NZ_LGDO01000023.1:0-43375 GCF_001279805.1 Streptomyces sp. XY431 | reverse complement strand
CCCGCCTCCTCCCCCTCCCCCCGCCGCTTGCCCCTGCCCCAGGGGCAGGCCCCAGAGTGGAGCCGTGCACGAGGACTTGATCACCATCGGGGAGCTGTCCGCCCGGACCAGGCTCAGCCCCAAGGCGCTGCGCCTCTACGGGGACCGGGGGCTGCTGGCGCCCGCCCGGGCCGACCCGGACACCGGGGTCCGCCGCTACGGCCTCACCCAGGTCGAACGGGCGCGCCGGATCGCGCTGCTGCGCGCCGTCGGCATGCCGCTGGCGCGGATCGCGGCGGTACTCGACGCGGACGGCGGGGCGTCGCCCGGGCTGCTGGACGCCTACTGGCGCGAGCAGGAGTCCTCGCACCGGGCCCGCCGACAGGCAGTGGGCCACGCCCGGGCCGTACTCGCGGGGAGGACCTCGACCATGTACCGGATCGCGGAACGCGACGTGCCTGAACAGAAGGTGGTCTGCGTGCGGCGGCAGGTGACGGCCGCCGAACTCGCCGGCTTCCTCGCCGAGGCCGGCGAACTGCTGCTCGCCCATCTGGGCTCGACCGGCGCGCGCCTCTCCGGCCCGCTGTTCAGCGTCTTCCACGGCCATGTGAGCGAGGAGTCCGACGGCCCGGTCGAGGTGTGCGCGCCGACGCCGGACGCCGTGGAGCCGACCGCCCTGATCTCGGTGCGGATCCACCCCGCCCACCGCGAGGCGTACGCCGAACTGACCGGGGAGCAGCGGGACTTCGCGGCGGTGGCGGCCGTCCACGACGCCGTCGGCGGCTGGGTCGCGGAGCGGGGGCACGAGCGCTGCGGCGGCAACCGGGAGGTGTACTACCCGAACTTCGGGACCGCCGGGCCGCGCGAGCACAGCTCGGACGTCACCGTCCCGTTCCGTCCCCGCGGGTAGCGGCCACCCCGCGCGGCGGTTCCCGGTTCCCGCCCCCGTCAATCTCCGGGGCGACCCTGAGCGGAACCCCGAGAGCGACTACCGCCCACCGATGACGCAGGTCAGGGACAGGATCGGCTTGCGGGCTGAGGACTCGGGCGGCCCGAGGACGGAGCATGGAGGTACGCCAGCCGGAGGGACCGGTCACCGGCGCCACCAGAGCAACGGAGTTCACCATGAGCCGCCTCGCCCGCCCCCGCCACAACCGCGTCATCGCCGGCGTCTGCGCCGGGATCGCGGAGCGCTTCGGACTCACCCCGTGGACGGTCCGCACCATCTTCCTGGTCTCCTGCCTGCTGCCCGGCCCGCAGTTCCTGATCTACCTGGCGCTGTGGCTGCTGCTCCCCCAGGAGGCGTGACGCCGGAGCCCGGGAGCACCGGGACAGCGCGCCGGGCGACACCGGACCACCCGCGGAACGGCCGGAAGGGGCCGCCCACTCCCGTCGAGGAGTGGGCGGCCCCTTCCGGCCGTGCGGAGCCGGGGCGGGATCAGCCGCCGAGGCCCGGGAGCGGGAGGGTCTGGGTGAGCCCTCCCAGCGGGGTCTTGTCGAGGCCCGGCACGCTGGGCACACCGGCCCGGTTGCCCGCGGCCGGGGCGGCGGCCTGGCCCGCGCTGGGGGCCAGGGTGCCGAGCGTGCCGCTGACCTTGTCGGCGACCGGCAGCTTGCCCGCGGCCTCGGTGACGGCGCTGGTGGCCGCCGGGTTGGTCAGCAGGGAGGTCGGGAGCCCGAGGCCACCGGTGGCGGCCGCGGGGGCGGCGGACGCGCCACCGGCGCCGACCGCGGCGATGGCGATGCCGAGCGCGGCGGTGCCGGCGGCCTTGAGAGTGGCCTGCTTCATCTGGTTAGTCCCCTTGGGTCCTCGTCGGTGGCCGACCCGCGCGACTGGCGCAACGGGGGCCCGTCCACCACAGCCGGTCAGCAATGACTGGCACACCGTAGTGATTGGATCGCACGAGGATCAACGGCGGTTCACCCACTAGAGGGAGTAGTCGGATGAACGCCGATTTCCTTGGCGGAAAAGGGCGTTCATCCGACCACCGAGAAGCGGTTCAGACGCCGTTGCTGAACAGCCACTCCGCCTTGAGCTCGGCGTAGCCCGGCTTGATCACGTCGTTGATCATCGCGAGCCGCTCGTCGAACGGCAGGAACGCCGACTTCATCGCGTTCACGGTGAACCACTCCATGTCGCCCAGCGTGTAGCCGAAGGCCTCCACCAGGTGCTCGAACTCGCGGCTCATGCTGGTGCCGCTCATCAGCCGGTTGTCGGTGTTCACGGTGACCCGGAACTTCAGCCGGCTGAGCAGCCCGATCGGGTGCTCGGCGTACGAGGCGGCGGCGGCCGTCTGGAGGTTGGAGGTGGGGCACATCTCCAGCGGGACGCGCTTGTCGCGCACGTACGCGGCGAGGCGGCCCAGCTTGACGGTGCCGTCCTCCTCGACGGTGATGTCGTCGACGATCCGCACGCCGTGGCCGAGGCGGTCGGCGCCGCAGCACTGCAGGGCCTCCCAGATCGACGGCAGGCCGAAGGCCTCGCCCGCGTGGATGGTGAAGTGGTTGTTCTCGCCCTTGAGGTAGTCGAAGGCGGCCTGGTGGCGGGTGGGGGGGTAGCCCGCCTCGGCACCGGCGATGTCGAAGCCGACGACGCCGCCCTCGCGGTGGCGGTTGGCCAGCTCGGCGATCTCCTGCGAGCGGGCGGCGTGCCGCATCGCGGTGATCAGGGTGCCGATCCGGATCCGGTGGCCGGCCGCGCGGGCGTTGGCCTCGCCGAGGCGGAAGCCCTCCTGGACGGCCTCGACGACCTCGTCGAGGGTCAGGCCGCGCTCCAGGTGCTGCTCCGGGGCGTAGCGCACCTCGGCGTAGACGACGCCGTCGGCGGCGAGGTCCTCGGCGCAGTCGGCGGCGACCTTGATCAGCGCCTCACGGGTCTGCATCACGGCGCAGGTGTGGGCGAAGGTCTCCAGGTAGCGGACCAGCGAGCCGGAGTCCGCGGCCTCGCGGAACCACTCGCCGAGCTCCTTGGCGTCGGTGGTGGGGAGGCCCTCGTAGCCGACGGCGGCGGCCAGCTCGACCACGGTCTCGGGGCGCAGGCCGCCGTCGAGGTGGTCGTGCAGGAGCACCTTCGGGGCGCGGGCGATCTGGTCGGGGGTGGGAATCCGGGGGCCGGTGCCCGCGGTGGTGACGGGGATCTGCTTCTCCATTGCGGGAGTGTAGCTCCTACGCGCGTAGACAGGCCACCGTTCACAGGGCCGAATCGTCCAATGTCCACCGGGAATTCCATCGAACGGACTATTCGGGCCATCTGCCCGCAGGACACCCGTCCCGACCGCCCGGCCGCACCCCGGCACCGCCGCCCCGACCGCCCGGCCGCACCCCGGCACCGCCGCCCCGCCGACCTCAGTCGTGCGCCAGCAGCCGCCCGCGCCTCGACAGCACGAAGTCCCGGAACGCCGCCACCGGCGGAGTCACCGGCCGACCCGCCGCCCAGGCCAGCCCGATCGCCCGCCGGGTGCGCGGCGCCGTCACCTCCAGCTCCACCACCCCCGGCCGCGGCACCAGCGCCGGCGGCAGCAGCGCCACGCCCAGCCCGGCCGCGACCAGCCCGCGCAGGGTCTCCGTCTCCTCCCCCTCGAAGGCGAGCCTCGGCACGAACCCGGCCTCCGCGCAGAACCCGTCGGTGATCGCCCGCATCCCGTACCCGCGCTCCAGCCCGACGAACGGCTCCTCCGCCACCTCCGCCAGCCGGATCCGGCGCCGCCCGGCCAGCCGGTGGTCCGCCGGGACGGCCAGGTACAGCCGCTGCTCGTCCAGCCGGCGGGCCACCAGCGCCGGGTCGCCGTCCGGCAGCGGCGAGACCAGGCAGAGGTCCAGCTCGCCCGCGCGCAGCCGGTCCAGCATCGCGCCCACGTAGTCCTGCACCAGCTGGAACCTGACCTGCGGATACGCCCGCCGGAAGTCCCGCAGCAGGGCCGGCACCGTGTCCGTCCCCATGGTGTGCAGGAAGCCGAACGCCACCCGGCCGGTCTGCGGGTCGGCCTCCGCCCGCGCCGCCTCGGCGCCGCGCTCGACCTCGGCCAGCGCCCGCTCCACCGAGGCCAGCAGCAGCCGGCCCGCCCTGGTCAGCCGGACCGTCCGGCCCTGACGGGCCAGCAGGTCGACGCCCAGCTCGGCCTCCAACCGGGCCACCGCCCGGGACAGCGTGGGCTGCGGCATGCCCAGCAGCTCCGCCGCCTGCGTCACGTGCTCCAGCCGTGCGACGGCCGCGAACTGGGCCAGCCTCGGGGCCAGTTGAACGGCCGGGAGCTCGGGCCCCAGCTCCGCCGGCAGGGTCGGCTCGGTACCACCGGTCGTCACAGCACCCCGTCCCTCGTCCGTACGCTCCGCTCATGCGTCCAGGTATGGATTATTGCCCGTTCATGCATTGGACGCATCAGTACGACAGTTCTACCTTCGACGTCATGCAGCCCTCCAGTACCGGGGCGTCCGTGGCCACCTCGGACGCCCTCGCCCAGCCGACCCTCCGTCCGGACGACCGCCACCGCCCCGGGCAGCGCTCCTTCCGCCGCGCCAACCTCGCCCTGTTCGCGGCCGGCGTCGCGACCTTCGTCCTCCTCTACTCCACCCAGGGCCTGCTACCGGTCCTCTCCGACGACCTCGGCCTCACCCCCGGCCGGGCCAGCTGGACGGCCTCCGCCGCCACCCTCGGCCTCGCCCTCGGCCTGCTCCCCGCGAGCGCGCTCTCCGACCGCTACGGCCGCACCGCCGTGATGACGGCCTCCACCCTGACCGCCGCCGCCCTCGCCCTCGCCCTGCCGTTCGCGCCGAACCTCACCACCCTGGTCGTACTGCGCGCCCTCCAGGGCGTCGCGCTCGCCGGACTGCCGGCCACCGCGATGGCCTACCTCGCCGAGGAGGTCCACCCCTCCGCGCTGGCCTCGGCGATGGGGCTGTACGTGGCGGGCAACAGCATCGGCGGCATGGGCGGCCGGCTGCTCTCCGGCTGGGTCGCGGCCGGCCTCGGCTGGCGCTGGGGGCTCGCCGCCTCCGCCGCCCTCGCCCTGCTGGCCGTGCTGGCGTTCCGGCTGCTGATCCCCGCCGCCCGGCACTTCACCCCGGCCCCGGTGGACGCCCGCGCCCTGGCCCGCACCGTCGGCCGCCACCTGCGCAACCCGCTGCTGCTGCGGCTGTACACGCTGGGGCTGCTGTTCATGGCCGTCTTCGGCGCCGTCTACAACACCATCGGCTACCGGCTGATCGCCGCACCCTTCCACCTGCCGGAGTCCGCCGCCGCCTCGATCTTCGTGGTCTACCTGGTCGGCACCGCCACCTCGGCCGCGGCGGGACGCCTGGCCGGCCGGCTCGGCCGCCGCGGCGCGCTGTACGTCGCGATCGGCACCACCACCCTCGGGCTGCTGCTCTCCCTCGCCGACTCGCTGACCTTCGCGCTGCTCGGCCTGGTCCTGATCACCGCCGGCTTCTTCGCCGGCCACGCCACCGCGTCCTCGGCGGTCGGCCGCACCGCGACCGAGGGGCGCGCACAGGCCTCCGCGCTCTACCTGATCGCCTACTACCTGGGCAACAGCCTCGGCGGCACGATCGGCGCCGACGCCTACCACGCCACCGGCTGGCCCGGCGCCGCCACCATCGGCCTGACCGCCATGGCCCTGGCCGCGGGCGTCACCCTCTACGCAACCCACCGGGCCCACGCCGGCGCCCTCCGCGTGGCCCGTTGAACTCCACCACCTACGGCGGATACCTGACACTCGTTGTCAGGTATCCGCCGTAGCGTTCCTCGCGTCCCACCGGAACGACCAGAGGAACGCGCGATGGCCACCTTCGTTCTCATCCCCGGCATGCTGCACGGCGGCTGGTGGTACCAGCCGCTCACCGACGGGCTGCGCGCCGCCGGGCACGAGGTGCACCCGCTGACGCTGACCGGGGTGGCCGAGCGCGGCCACCTGAACGACGGCACGGTCAACCTGGACACCCACGTCCAGGACGTGGTGTCCGTCCTGGAGGCCGAGCGCCTCACGGACGTCGTGCTGGTCGCGCACAGCTACGGCGGGATGGTCGCCTCCGGCGTGGCCGACCGGGTGCCGGAGCGGATCGGGAAGCTGCTGTACGCGGACTCGTTCGTCCCGCGCGACGGCGAGTCGGCGTACGGGATCGTCACCGACGTGTGGAAGCAGCGCTACCTGGCCGGTGCGGCCGCCGACGGCTTCACCACGGTCGGCCGCAACCCCGCGCTCGACCCGCGCGCCACCGTCCACCCGCTGGCCACCCTGCTCCAGTCGGCCACCCTCACCGGCGCCCTCGACGCCGTCACCGACCGCAGCTACATCCACGCCACGGGCTTCGAGGAGAGCCCGTTCCTCGACACCGTCGCCCGGCTGCGCGAGGACCCGTCGTGGACGGTGCTCGAACTCCCGGTCGGCCACGACCTCGTCCGCGAGGCCCCCGAGGAGTTCCTCAAGATCGCCCTCACTGCCGCCGGCTGACGGACCCGGAGCGTCGGCGGCAGTCGGTACGCTCCGGCCCATGAGCACCACCCCCACCGCGTACGCCCGGCTGCGCGAGATCGCCGATCGGCTGCCGCGGCTCCCGGGAGCGGGGAAGGTCGAGATCGCCGACGGCGGGATCGTCGTGACGATCCCGCCGGTCAAGCGGCACGAGCTCGCGATCGTCCGCATCGCCCGGCAGCTGAACGCCCAGCTCCCACGGACCCACCCCGGCCACATCGCCCACGGCGGAGCGGACTTGGAGGACGTCGGCCTGGGACTGCTCCGGAATCCCGACCTGATGGTCTTCTCCCAGGAGGCGCTCGACGACGAGCGGCCGGCGTTCCTCCCGCACGAGGTCCTGCTCGTCGTCGAGATCGTGTCCGGGCACAACCCCGAGAACGACTACCGCGCCAAGGTCCGTGACTACGCGGCCATGGGCATCCCGCTCTACCTGCTGGTCGATCCCCGCAAGGGCACCGGCATCGTCCACGACGAGCCCGGCTACACCTCGCGCAAGGAGTTCGCCTTCGGGGACACGATCACCGTGGGCCCCTGGACGCTCGACACCGGCGTCCTGCGCACGTACGCCTGAGCGGCGCACGTGCGCGGGAGCGGTCGTCAGGCGATGCGGTCCAGCACGATCGGGTTCGGGGTGAACGCGGTGCCGGCCGGGGAGACCTCGATGCCGCCGGTCAGGGCCTCGATGGCGTACTCGAAGCGCTCCGGGGTGTCGGTGTGCAGGGTCAGCAGCGGCTGGCCGGCCACCACGGTGTCGCCCGGCTTGGCGTGCATCTCGACGCCGGCGCCGGCCTGCACCGGGTCCTCCTTGCGGGCGCGGCCGGCGCCGAGGCGCCAGGCGCTGACGCCCACGGCGTAGGCGTCCAGGGTGGTGAGCACGCCGGAGGCCGGGGCCGGGATGACGTGCTGCTCGCGCGCGACCGGCAGCGGGGCGTCCACGTCGCCGCCCTGGGCGGCGATCATGCGGCGCCAGTGGTCCATCGCGGAGCCGTCCCGCAGCGCGTCGGCCGGGTCCTTGCCGTGCACGCCCGCGGCGGCGAGCATCTCGCGGGCCAGCGCCAGGGTCAGCTCGACGACGTCGGCGGGGCCGCCGCCGGCCAGCACCTCGACCGACTCCCGGACCTCCAGCGCGTTGCCCGCGGTGAGGCCGAGCGGGGTGGACATGTCGGTGAGCAGCGCCACCGTGTTGACGCCGGCGGTGGTGCCGAGGCCGACCATGGTGCGGGCCAGCTCGCGGGCGTCGTCGAGGTTCTTCATGAACGCGCCGGAGCCGACCTTGACGTCCAGGACGAGCGCGCCGGTGCCCTCGGCGATCTTCTTGGACATGATCGAGGAGGCGATCAGCGGGATGGCCTCGACGGTGCCGGTGACGTCGCGCAGGGCGTAGAGCTTCTTGTCCGCCGGGGCGAGGCCGTCGCCGGCCGCGCAGATGACCGCGCCGGCGTCCCGCAGCACCTGGAGCATCTCCTCGTTGGAGAGCAGGGCGCGCCAGCCGGGGATGGACTCCAGCTTGTCGAGGGTGCCGCCGGTGTGGCCGAGGCCGCGGCCGGACAGCTGCGGGACCGCGGCGCCGCAGGCGGCGACCAGCGGGGCGAGCGGCAGGGTGATCTTGTCGCCGACGCCGCCGGTGGAGTGCTTGTCACTGGTGGGCTGCGCCAGCGAGGAGAAGTCCATCCGGACGCCGGAGCGGATCATCGCGTCCGTCCAGCGGCTGATCTCGCCCGGGTTCATCCCGTTCAGCAGGATGGCCATGGCCAGGGCGGACATCTGCTCGTCGGCGACCTCCCCGCGGGTGTAGGCGTCGATGACCCAGTCGATCTGAGCATCGCTCAGCTCTCCGCGGTCGCGCTTGGTCCTGATGACGGAGATGGCGTCCATGGATGCTCCATTGCTCCAAGAGAGGTTCAACATGCGAGGTGGAAAAGGCGAAGAGTGCCGCGAGTCGACCCCGAAGGGCCCCACTCGCGACACTCTACGCGCGTAACAATCGGCAGTGCCAGAGCCGCGCCTACAGGCGCTCCGGCCCGAACGCGTCGGGCAGGACCTCACTCATCGGCAGCACCCCGGAGGGCAGCTCGACCAGCAGGTCCGGACCGCCGTGCTCGTACAGCAGCTGGCGGCAGCGGCCGCACGGCATCAGCAGCTCGCCCGCCCCGTCCACACAGGTGAACGCGGTCAGCCGGCCGCCGCCGGTCGCGTGCAGCATGGAGACCAGGCCGCACTCGGCGCACAGCGCCAGGCCGTACGAGGCGTTCTCCACATTGCAGCCGGTGACCGTCCGGCCGTCGTCCACCAGGGCGGCGGCGCCGACCGGGAACTTGCTGTACGGCGCGTACGCGTGGCTCATCGCCTCGCGCGCCGCCGCCCGCAGCGCGTCCCAGTCGACCGTCCCGGCCGCCCCGGCCGCGGACGTCACTTGCCCTGGCCCTTGCGGTAGATCTGACCGTCGGCCTTCGGCGGGCGCAGCCGCTGCGAGGCCAGCGCGAGCACCACCAGGGTGATCACGTACGGCGTGGCGACGATCAGCGGACGCTGCACCTCGTCGGTGGTGAAGTACCAGGCGAACAGGCCGCCGGAGACCACCAGCGAGATCAGGGCCGCGGTGTACTTGCGGCGGTACAGGTGCCAGGCCGCCAGCAGCGCCATCGCGATGGCGACCACCAGGATCAGCGCGTGCACCGACTCGGGGTCGCGCAGCTGGAGGCTGTCGGTGAAGCCGAACAGGCCGGCGCCCATGGCGAGGCCGCCCGGCATCCAGTTGCCGAAGATCATCGCCGCGAGGCCGATGAAGCCGCGGCCGTTGGTCTGGCCGTCCTTGTAGAAGTGCGCCGCGACCAGCGAGAGGTACGCGCCGGCGAGGCCCGCGAAGGCGCCGGACATGATGACCGCGAGGTACTTGTACTTGTAGACGTTGACGCCCAGCGACTCGGCCGCGGTCGGGTTCTCGCCGCAGGAGCGCAGCCGCAGGCCGAACACGGTGCGCCAGAGGGCGAAGTAGCTCGCCACGATCAGCGCGCCGGCCAGCAGCACGACCACCGAGATGTTGGTGACCAGACCGCCGAGCACACCGGCGACGTCCGAGACCACGAACCAGTGGTGCGCCTCGATGTCCTTCAGCCCCGAGGAGAGGCCGGGGATGGTGATGTACGGCAGCGGATCGGCCGGCGGGGACTGGTTCGCGCCGGCGCCGGCGGAGATGTAGTCCTTGTAGTAGATCCGGTTGACGTAGGCGCAGATGCCGGGGATCAGCAGGTTGACGCCGACACCGGAGACGATGTGGTCGACGCCGAAGGTCACCGTGATGACGGCGTGCAGCAGACCGCCCAGCGCACCGCCGAGCATGCCGGCCACCAGGCCGAACCACGGGCTGACCAGGTAACCGCCCCAGGCGCCGCAGAAGGTGCCGGCGACCATCATGCCTTCGAGGCCGATGTTGACCACGCCGGCCCGCTCGGACCAGAGACCGCCCAGACCGGCCATGCCGATCGGCACGGCGGCGCTGAGCGCAGCGGTGACCTGACCGGAGGAGGTCAGCGAGTGGTTGCCGGTGATGACGCCGACGACCGAGAAGAGGACCAGGGCGCCCGCGATCAGCAGCAGCACCACCGGCCAGGACATCTTGCGCTTCTTGGCGGGAGCACCCGGCGCCTTGGCGCGGGCTGCGGTGGCCGTGCTCATGCGGACACCTCCTTCTTCTCGGCGGCCGCGGCGGCCTGGGCGGCGAGCTCCGCGCCGACCTTCTGCTGCTGGCGCTTGAGGCCGTAGCGCCGCACCAGCTCGTAGGCGACGACGACACAGATGACGATGGTGCCCTGCATGACCGGGACGATCTCGAACGGGAAGCCGCCCTGGAGCGGCAGCTGGGCGCCGGTCGCGTCGAGGAAGGCGAACAGCACCGCCGCGAAGGCCATGCCGATCGGGCTGTTGCGGCCGAGCAGGGCGACCGAGATGCCCAGGAAGCCGAGGCCGCCCTGGAAGCTCTGGCCGAAGTTGTACGAGTTCTGCAGCAGCTCGGGCAGGCCGATCAGACCGGCCAGCGCGCCGGAGACCACCATCGAGATGACGATCATGCGCTTGACGTTCACACCGGACGCGGTGGCCGCGGTCTCCGAGCGGCCGGTGGCGCGCAGGTCGAAGCCGAAGCGGGTGCGGGTCAGGGTGAACTGGAAGGCGACGCCGACCAGGATCGCGATGAAGAGGAAGCCGTAGAGCGGGCCGCCGTCGGTGTTGATCGCGAAGAAGTGGCTGGACTCCGAGACCGGGGCGGTCTGGATCGCGTTGCCGGTGCCCTTCTTGTCCGGCGCGAAGATGCCCGGAACGAGCAGCAGGCCGACGATGGCGACCGCGATGGCGTTCAGCATGATGGTCGAGATGACCTCGCTGACGCCGCGGAAGACCTTCAGCAGACCGGCGATGCTCGCGTACAGACCGCCGACCAGCATGGCGGTGATCAGCAGCAGCGGGATCTGGATGAACGACGGCAGGTCGAGCTTGCTGCCGACGAAGGCCGCGAACAGCGCGGCGACCTTGTACTGGCCCTCGACACCGATGTTGAAGAGGTTCATCCGGAAGCCGAAGGCGGCGGCCGCGGCGGCCAGGTAGTACGTGGTGGACCGGTTGAGGATGGCCACCTGGCCGTCCGACTTGGTCGCGTACGTGATCATCACGTTCCAGGCGTCGAACGGGTTCTTGCCCGAGGTCGCCAGGAGGACGGAACAGATCACGACGGAGAGCAGCACGGCGAGCACCGGTGCTGCGAGGGCGAGGACGATCTTCTCGCCGTCGAACCGCTTCGCCCGCGCGGGCTTGGCGGCGGGGTTGGGACTGGTCATGTGGCTACTCCCCCGCCTGCTGGTCGTCGGCGGTGTCGGTGGGGGCGGTGTCGGTCGGGGCCGAGGACTGCGCCTCGGTGCCCTCGGCCGCCAGGGCGCGTGCCGCGGCGACCGCCTCCGGCGAGGAATCGATGTGTTCCTGGGTGGCGGCACCGGTCATCGCGGTGCCGAGGTCCTCGGCGGTCACGGTGGCCGGGTCGGCGTCGGCGACCAGCCGGCCGCGGTAGATCACCCGGATGGTGTCGGAGAGGCCGATCAGCTCGTCCAGGTCGGCCGAGATCAGCAGCACGGCGAGGCCGGCCCGCTGGGCGACCCGGATGTGCTCCCAGATCTGCGCCTGGGCGCCGACGTCCACACCGCGGGTGGGGTGGGCGGCGATGAGCAGCTTGGGCTGGTGGCTCATCTCGCGGCCGATGATCAGCTTCTGCTGGTTGCCGCCGGAGAGGGAGGCCGCGGTGACCTCGATGCCGGGGGTGCGGACGTCGTACGCCTCGACGATCCGCTGGGTGTCCTTGCGGGCGCCGGCCGGGTCGAGCAGCACGCCCTTGGAGTTGGGCCGCTCGGTGACGTGGCCGAGGATCCGGTTCTCCCAGAGCGGGGCCTCCAGCAGCAGGCCGTGCCGGTGGCGGTCCTCGGGGATGTAGCCGATGCCGGCCTCGCGGCGGGCCCGGGTGAGGGTGCCGGAGAGGTCCTTGCCGTCCAGGGTGACGGTGCCGCCGTCCAGCGGCAGCATCCCCATCACGGCCTCGACCAGTTCGGCCTGGCCGTTGCCCTCGACCCCGGCGATGCCGAGGATCTCGCCCTGGTGGATGCGCAGCGAGATGTCGTCCAGGACGACGCGCTCGATGCCCTCGGCGTCGGTCTTGGCGATCCGCAGGCCCTCGACGCGCAGCATCTCGTCGGTGGTGACGGTGGACTCGCGGCTCTCCGGGGAGGGCAGCTCGGCGCCGACCATCAGCTCGGCGAGCTGGCGGGCGGTGACGCTCTTCGGGTCCGCGTCGCCGACGGTGGTGCCGCGGCGGATGACGCTGATCGCGTCGGCCACCGAGAGCACCTCGTGCAGCTTGTGCGAGATGAAGATGACGGTGACGCCCTCGGACTTCAGCTCCCGCAGGTTGTCGAACAGGGCGTCGACCTCCTGCGGGACGAGCACGGCGGTGGGCTCGTCGAGGATCAGGATCTTGGCGCCGCGGTAGAGCACCTTGAGGATCTCGACCCGCTGGCGGTCGGCCACGCCGAGGTCCTCGACCAGGGCGTCCGGGCGCACGCCCAGGCCGTACTGGTCGGAGATCTCCTTGATCTTCGCCTTGGCCTTGCCGCCGATGCCGTACAGGTGCTCGCCGCCGAGGACGACGTTCTCCCACACGGTGAGGTTGTCGGCGAGCATGAAGTGCTGGTGCACCATGCCGATGCCGCGCGCGATGGCCTCGCCGGGGGTGTTGAACTCGCACTGCTCGCCGTTGATCGCGATGGTGCCCTCGTCCGGCTTCTGCATGCCGTAGAGGATCTTCATCAGCGTCGACTTGCCGGCGCCGTTCTCGCCCATGAGGGCGTGCACGGTGCCGGTGCGGACGGTGAGGTTGATGTCGTGGTTGGCCACGACGCCGGGGAAGCGCTTGGTGATGCCGCGCAGTTCGACGGCCGGTGTCGCCGTCCCCGCGCTGGGGTTACCGCCCGTGGTCGGGGCGGGGTCGGATGCGGTGATGGCGATCTCCTGGTGGTCTGGAGGCGCGTCGTTGCGCTGGAGGGCCAAAAGCGAAAAGGCTGGGGGGACGGGACGGGGCCCGGGGGTACGCACTGAGCGCACCCTTCCGGGCCCCTCCCTGATGTTGCGTCCATCATCGCGCTGCCGGGCAGGCGGCAGCGGCAGCGACGTCCGGTCGAACCGTGGGCCTTACAGCTTGGACGGGTCGGTCGGGACGGTGATGGCGCCGTTCTTGATGCCGGTGGCGGCCTCGTCGAGCTTGGCCTTGATGTCGTCGATCTTGCCGCCGGTGGTGGCGAGCGAGACACCGTCGACCTTGAGGTCGAAGTTCTTCACACCGGTGAAGACCTGGCCCTTCTTGGCGGACTCGATGTAGGCGAAAACGGCCTTGTCGACGTTCTTGACCATCGAGGTCATGATGCTGTTCTTGTACTTCGCCAGGGCGGGCTGCGCGGCCTGGTCGGAGTCGACACCGATGGCCAGGGCGCCGGCGCCGGCGGCGGCCTCGATGGCACCGTTGCCGGAGGAGCCGGCGGCGGTGTAGATGACGTCGGCCTTCTTGTCGAGCTGGCCCTGCGCGGCTTCCTTGCCCTTGTCGGGGGCGGCGAAGCCGGAGAAGTCCGGCGGGGTGGTCAGGTAGGTGACCTCGACCGGGATGTTCGGGTCGACGGACTTGACGCCCGCGCGGTAACCGGCCTCGAACTTCTTGATCAGCTCGGTCTGCACACCGCCGATGAAGCCCACGTGCTTGGTCTTCGTCTTGAGGGCGGCGGCGACACCGGCCAGGTAGGAGCCCTCCTGCTCGGAGAACGTCAGCGAGGTGACGTTGCTCGGCTGGGTGTCGGACGCCGAGTCGATGATCGCGAACTTGGTGTTCGGGTTCTCCTTGGCGACCTTCTCGACGGCCGCCTGGTAGACGAAGCCGACCGCGATGACCGGGTTGTAACCGGCGGTCACCAGGTTCTTGAGACGGGTCTCCTTGTCGGCCTCGGCCTCGCCGGTCTTGGCGTCGGCCTCGGTGACGGCGACACCGAGCTGGGACTTGGCCTGGTCGAGACCGCGGGCGGCGGAGTCGTTGAAGGACTGGTCGCCACGGCCGCCGATGTCGTAGGCCATACCGACCTTCAGCGCACCGTCGGAGGCGCCGGAGGAGGCGGAAGTGTCATTGCTCTTTGCGCCGCAAGCGGCGAGCGAGGCGATGCCCAGGGAACCCGAGAGCACAACCGCAGCGAGCTTAGTAGAACGGCGCAAGGGAATATCTCCTTCTCACACGCACCCGTTTAGCGTGGTCGGACGCCACCGTAACGCGCGTAGAACACGGTTGGGTTACGGGCCGCCGGAGCATTCGGGTTGTTATCAAACCGTGGTCTCACGGTCCACCCGACACCCCTTTCCCCTTCACTGAGGGTGATTGGAACTGGCCCAGCCCAGTGTACGTAACCCGAAATAAAGGGGGTATTGCGACAAACCGGACACCCTGTGTGGGTGTCCGGTTCAGGTCGGTACGAGGGAGTGTGTCAGGGCGCCCCGGAACCCGGCGCGCTCAGGGCGTCCCGGGCTCCAGCGCCAGCGCGGCGAACAGCTCCACGCCGACCGCGATCGCCCGCTCGTCCACGTCGAAGCGGCCCTGGTGCAGGTCCCGGACGGCGCTGTCGCCGGGGGTGCGCACGCCCAGCCTGGCCAGCGCGCCGGGGGCGTGCTCCAGGTACCAGGAGAAGTCCTCCCCACCGAGCGACTGCTCGGTGTCCTCCACCGCGGTCGCGCCGGGCCCGCCGAAGCGCGCGGTCATCGCGGCGTCCAGAAGGCCCACCGAGCCCGCCTCGTTGACCACCGGCGGCACGCCCCGGTGGTAGTCCAGCGTCCACTTGGCGCGGTGGGTCTCGGCGAGCCGGGCGATCAGCTCGTGCAGCAGGTCCGGCGCCTCCCGCCAGCCGTCCAGCTCCAGGCAGCGGACGGTGCCCTCCAGTTCGGCGTGCTGCGGGATGACATTGGGCGCGGAGCCGGCGGCGATCCGGCCCCAGACCAGCGAGACGCCCCAGCGCGGGTCCATCCGGCGGGCCAGCGCGGCCGGCAGCTCGGCGGCGGTCCTGGCGACCGCGGTGACCAGATCGGTGGTCAGGTGCGGCCGGGCGGTGTGGCCGCCGGGGCCGTCCAGGTGCAGCACCAGGCGGTCGCAGGCCGAGGTGATCGCCCCGACCCGCAGGCCGATCCGGCCCACCTCCACCTTGGGGTCGCAGTGCACGGCGAAGATCCGGCCGACGCCCTCCATGCCGCCGGCCGCGATCACGTCCAGGGCGCCGCCGGGCATGACCTCCTCGGCGGGCTGGAACACCAGTCGGACCGGGCGGCGGAGTTCCCCGGTCCGGGCCGCCTCGGCGAGCACCAGCGCGGTGCCGAGCAGCACCGAGGTGTGCACGTCGTGGCCGCAGGCGTGGGCCCGGCCGGGCACGCTCGACCGGTAGGGCACCTCGGTCTTGGCGTCGTCGATCGGCAGGGCGTCGATGTCGGCGCGGAAGGCGAGGAACTCCGCCCCGCGCGGGGCGGACTCGGGAACGATGTCGACGAGCATTCCGGTGCCGCCCGGGAGGATCCGGGGGGCGAGGCCGGCCGCGACCAGACGGTCGCGCAGTCGGCCGGTGGTACGGAACTCCTGGCGGCCCAGCTCCGGGTGCCGGTGCAGGTCCCGCCGGAAGGCGATCAGCTCGGGCTCCAGCTCGCGTACCCGGTCACGGAGACCGGCGGCGGGGCGTGCAGCAGTGAGGGTGACGGCCGACTGGGCGGACTCACGACGGTTCATCTCAACAAGGGTAGGCCCGTTGGGGGGATTTGGCCTGACTTCCCGAGAATCACTGCCCGGATGGGCGCATACCGGCCGCGCCGGTGGGTATGACATCTTGTTTCAGCCGCCTTCCCCATGGTGCCTGCCCAGTGCAACGACAATCGGCGACCGCGGTAACGACGCTCCCGGCCGGGGCGGTTCGCGAACGCTCCGGGCGGCGGCGCCCGGCTCCCGGCAGTTCGAATCCTGGCTCAAAGTGTTCGACCCGGGCCCCGCGGCCCCGCGCCTGCGCCCCTCGTCGGCGGTCTTGAGATGATCGGCCGAACCGACCGGGCTATCCCAGGAGTGGCAATGACCGAGCAGAAGGTGGCCGTCGTCACCGGTGCGAGCAGTGGGATCGGCGCGGCGACCGCCCGCCGGCTCGCCGCCGAGGGCTTCGAGGTGGTGCTGACCGCCCGCCGGACCGACCGGATCGAGGCGCTGGCCAAGGAGATCGGGGGCCGTGCCCACACCCTGGACGTCACCGACCGGGCCGCCGTGGACGCCTTCGCGGCCGGGCTCGGCCGGGTGGACGTCCTGGTGAACAACGCCGGCGGCGCGATCGGCGCGGAGACCGTGGAGCACGGCGACCCGGCCGACTGGCTCGCCATGTACCAGGTCAACGTGCTCGGCGTGCTGCACATGACCCAGGCGCTGCTGCCGGCCCTGCGGGCGAGCGGCGACGGCACGGTCCTGGTGATGTCGTCCACCGCCGCGCTCGCCGCGTACGAGGGCGGCGGCGGCTACGTCGCGGCCAAGCACGCCGCGCACACCATCGCCGCGACGCTCCGGCTGGAGCTGTGCGGGGAGCCGATCCGGGTGATCGAGATCGCCCCGGGCATGGTGAAGTCCGAGGGCTTCGCGGTGACCCGCTTCCGCGGCGACGAGGAGAAGGCCGCCGCCGTGTACGCCGGCGTCGCCGAGCCGCTCGACTCCGAGGACATCGCCGACACCGTCGCCTGGGCCGTCACCCGGCCCCCGCACGTCAACATCGACCTGCTGGTGGTCCGCCCCCGCGCCCAGGCCGCCAACCACAAGGTCCACCGCGAGCTCTGACCCGGCGCCGGGCTGACGGTCCGGGCACCGGGCCGACGGGCACCGGGCCGGCGGAAACGGCACCGGAGGCGGTGCGTCCTAGCAGACGAAGAAGGGGAGGGCGCTGACACGAAGGTGTCAACGTCACAACTTGATAGCTCGTTCGGATGAAATCCGCGTGCGCCCTCCCCAACTGATGACGGCTCAACTACCGTTGAGCCGCTGCCGGGCGGGCGTTGGACGCCGTTCCGCAGCCTCATACTTCACCTGCCGTCACCGCCACTTCACCGGCCCCTTCCCGCCCTCACGAGGAGGACCCGCTGGCCAGCGACATTCCGCCACCGAGACTCGACCCCCGGGACGAACCGACCCTCCTCGGGTTGCACCGTTTCAACGAGGCCGACGCCGGAGCCGCGGAGGAGGCCCTGCTCGCCTGCTGCGGCAGTCACCGGTGGGCCCTCCGGCTCACCGCCCACCGGCCCTACCCCGACATAGAGTCCCTGCGCGCCGCCGCCAGCGAGGCCTCGTACGACCTGCGTCCGGCCGACCTGGCCGAGGCGCTGGCGGACGAGAGCTGGATGCCGCAGCCGCTCCTCGGCATGCGCGCACCCGGCAGCCAGGCGGCGCACACCGCGCTCCGGGCGGCCCACGCCGCCTACGAGGCACGGTTCGGCCATGTCTTCGTGGTCTGCCTGGAGGGCATCGACCCCGAGGAGATGCTCGACGCCGTACTCAGCTCGATCCGCACCCGCCTCGCCAACGATCCCGACGAGGAGCGCCTGGTCGCCGCCGACGAGCTGCGCCGGATCGCCCTCACCCGACTGGAGCACCTGGTCGCCACCCATTCGGGGGCCGGCGCCCGCTGATCCCCGCCCCGGGCGCCCTCGGCGCCCGGGGCCTTCAGCTTTCCCGGGCCTTCTGGGCCGCGCGCAGCTTGGCCACCTGGTGCCGGACGACCCGCTCGTCCGGCACCGGGGCCGGCTCGGCGCCGACGCCCACCGTGCTGAACACCACCAGGGCCGGTCCGACCCGCGCCAGGACGGCACGCTGCGCGAGCACCACCGCTCCGGATTCATTCGTGAGGGTGAAACCCGTCGCCGCGTCGGCTCCCTCGGGCGTGGGCGTGTCGTTCCGGCTCAGCCGGTGCCCGGTCCGGGTCACCCCCCGGCTCCGGTCCGCCGGGGGCGGCGGCGCGGTCGAGCCGAACTCCGCACACGGACCGAACAGTCCCTCCAGCTCCGCCTGCAGCCGGGCCGCCCGGTCGCCCCGGTAGCCGAGCAGCCCGCCGTACAGGCTCCCCGAGGGGTCGGCGGCCAGGGCCACGCTCAGATCGGTCTCCGCGTACGGCACCGCCGACACCGGCGCCGGGGAGGCGGAGGCCCGGGCGGCCTTCGCCGGGCCCGCCGCCGGCGCCACCGCGTCCAGCAACGGCTGGCAGACCGGCTTGTCGGCGGTCTCCCGGCCGCCGTCCGGGCCGGTCTCGCCGTGGCCGGGGGCGATCACGGTGACGGTGAAGCCGGGCCCCAGCTCGGCATCGGTGACCGCGGCGGCGCGCAGTTCGGCGGCGGACAGCTCCCGGGCCGGGGCGGCGGCCCGGTCGGCCGAGCCGCCCGCCGGGGCGGCGCAGCCGGCGGCGAGCAGCAGTGCCCCGGCCAGCAACGGGGCGGCCAGCAGTGGGGAGGCCGGCAGTGGGACGGCCGACAGCGGGGCGGAACGGCGGGACGGACGCGGGACGCGGTGCGGCACGGGGGCCTCGGCGGGGTGTCGGCGGCGAACGGGTGGGCCACCGTAGCGCGACCCGGAGCACCCGCGCGGTCACCCTGCGTCGTGATTCACGCCCCGGTTCCTGTCCGACTAGGCCAGTCGTGCCTGATTGATCACACCTCGGACCCCCGGAGGCGGTTCCCGACGACGCGTCGATAGGATGCTCGCGGCCGGTGGACCGTACCCGGCCGGGCTGACCGACACCGAAGCCGGCCGAGCCCCCAATCGCTTCCGGAGGGTTTTTCCGTGCCGGCTGGAACGCTGTACCGCGGCCGGGAAGGCATGTGGAGCTGGGTGGCTCATCGAGTCACCGGCGTCCTCATCTTCTTCTTCCTGTTCGCCCATGTCCTGGACACCGCACTGGTGCGGGTGTCTCCCGAGGCGTACGACACCGTCATTCAGACGTACAAGACGCCGCTCGTGAACCTGATGGAGTACGGCCTGGTGGCCGCCATCCTGTTCCACGCCCTGAACGGACTGCGCGTCGTCGCCGTCGACTTCTGGTCCAAGGGCCCGAAGTACCAGAAGCAGATGCTCTGGACCGTGGTCGGAGTCTGGGTCGTCCTCATGGCCGGCGCCTTCTACCCGATCCTGCAGCACACGCTGACCTCCTGGTTCGGGAAGTGATCTGAGACATGTCCACGGAAATCTCCGACGCTGTGGTGGTCCCCTCCGCCCAGGCGCACACCGGCAAGGGTCTCGGCACCGGCAACCCGGCCGACGCGTTCGTGATCGAACCGGCCCGGCAGCGGTCGAAGAAGACCCCGCGCCGCACCCGTACCAACTTCGAGATGCTCGCCTGGCTCTTCATGCGCCTGTCCGGCATCGTCCTCGTGGTGCTGATCCTCGGCCACCTGCTGATCATGCTGGTGCTCGACGGCGGCGTCTCCAAGATCGGCTTCGCCTTCGTGGCCGGCCGCTGGGCCTCGCCGTTCTGGCAGGTCTGGGACCTCACCATGCTCTGGCTCGCCATGCTGCACGGCGCCAACGGCATGCGTCAGGTCATCAACGACTACGCCGAGAAGGACTCCACCCGGCTCTGGCTGAAGGGCCTCATGGGTACCGCCACGGTCTTCACCGTGCTGCTCGGCACCCTGGTGATCTTCACCTTCGATCCCAACATCTGAGCCGACAGCATCCACATCGGACATCGGCAGAGGCCAGAGGCGAGTTAACCCCCCATGCAGATTCACCAGTACGACACCGTCATCGTCGGCGCCGGCGGCGCCGGGATGCGCGCCGCCATCGAGTCGACGCAGCGCAGCCGCACCGCGGTCCTGACCAAGCTCTACCCGACCCGGTCCCACACCGGCGCGGCCCAGGGCGGCATGTGCGCCGCCCTGGCCAACGTCGAGGAGGACAACTGGGAGTGGCACACCTTCGACACGGTCAAGGGTGGTGACTACCTGGTCGACCAGGACGCCGCCGAGATCATGTGCAAGGAGGCCATCGACGCGGTCCTCGACCTGGAGAAGATGGGTCTGCCCTTCTCCCGCACCGAGCAGGGCCGGATCGACCAGCGCCGCTTCGGCGGCCACTCCCGCAACCACGGCGAGGCCCCGGTCCGCCGTTCCTGCTACGCGGCCGACCGCACCGGTCACATGATCCTCCAGACGCTGTTCCAGAACTGCGTCAAGCACGGCGTCGAGTTCTTCAACGAGTTCTACGTCCTGGACCTGCTGATCAACGAGGGCCGCACGGCCGGCGTCGTCGCCTACGAGCTGGCCACCGGCGAGATCCACGTCTTCCAGGCCAAGGCCGTCGTGTTCGCCTCCGGCGGCACCGGCAAGATGTTCAAGGTCTCCTCGAACGCCCACACCCTCACCGGTGACGGCCAGGCGGTGGCCTACCGCCGCGGCCTGCCGCTGGAGGACATGGAGTTCTTCCAGTTCCACCCGACGGGCATCTGGCGGATGGGCATCCTGCTCACCGAGGGCGCCCGCGGCGAGGGCGGCATCCTCCGCAACAAGGACGGCGAGCGCTTCATGGAGCGCTACGCCCCCGTCATGAAGGACCTCGCGTCCCGTGACGTCTGCTCCCGCGCGATCTACACCGAGATCCGCGAGGGCCGCGGCTGCGGTCCGGACGGCGACCACGTCTACCTGGACCTGACCCACCTGCCGCCGGAGCAGCTGGACGCCAAGCTCCCGGACATCACCGAGTTCGCCCGCACCTACCTCGGCATCGAGCCCTACACGGACCCGATCCCGATCCAGCCCACCGCGCACTACGCGATGGGCGGCATCCCGACCAACGTCGAGGGTGAGGTGCTGCGCAACAACACCGACGTCGTCCCGGGCCTGTACGCGGCCGGCGAGGTCGCCTGCGTGTCCGTGCACGGCGCCAACCGTCTGGGCACCAACTCGCTGCTGGACATCAACGTCTTCGGCCGTCGCGCCGGCCTCGCCGCCGCGGGCTTCGCCGACGCCAACGAGTTCGTGCCGCTGCCGGAGAACCCGGAGCAGCTGGTCCAGGACCTGGTCGACTCGCTCCGCGAGTCCACCGGCACCGAGTCCGTGGCGCAGATCCGCAAGGAGCTGCAGGAGTCCATGGACGCCAACGCGATGGTGTACCGCACCGGCGCCACCCTGAAGCAGGCGGTCGAGGACATCGCCGCGCTGAAGGAGCGCTACAAGAACGTCTCGATCCAGGACAAGGGCTTCCGCTACAACACGGACCTGCTGGAGGCCATCGAGCTGGGCAACCTGCTCGACCTGGCCGAGGTCCTGGCGGTCTCGGCGCTCGCCCGCGAGGAGTCGCGCGGCGGTCACTACCGCGAGGACTTCCCGACCCGTGACGACGTGAAGTTCATGCAGCACACCATGGCGTACCAGGAGGTCGCCGCCGACGGCAGCACCTCCATCCGCCTCGACTACAAGCCGGTCGTCACGACCCGCTACCAGCCGATGGAGCGTAAGTACTGATGAGCACTCCGACCGTGGAGAAGCACTCGGCCGCTCTGGACGCGGCCGAGGCCGGCGGTACCAAGCTGATCACCGTCACCGTCCGGATCCGCCGGTTCAACCCGGAGGAGCACCCGGACCCGGTGTGGGTCGACTACCAGCTGGAGATGGACCCGAAGGAGCGCGTCCTGGACGCGCTCAACAAGGTCAAGTGGGAGCAGGACGGCACCCTCACCTACCGCCGTTCCTGTGCCCACGGCATCTGCGGCTCCGACGCCATGCGGATCAACGGCCGCAACCGGCTGGCGTGCAAGACCCTGATCAAGGACGTCAACCCGGAGAAGCCGATCACGATCGAGGCCATCAAGGGCCTGACGGTCCTCAAGGACCTGATCGTGGACATGGACCCGTTCTTCCAGGCGTACAAGGACGTCATGCCGTTCCTCATCACCAAGGGGAACGAGCCGACCCGCGAGCGCCTGCAGTCCGCCGAGGACCGCGAGCGCTTCGACGACACCACCAAGTGCATCCTGTGCGCCGCGTGCACGTCGTCCTGCCCGGTGTTCTGGAACGACGGCCAGTACTTCGGCCCGGCCGCGATCGTCAACGCCCACCGCTTCATCTTCGACTCGCGCGACGAGGGCGCGGAGCAGCGGCTGGAGATCCTCAACGACCGTGAGGGCGTCTGGCGCTGCCGGACCACCTTCAACTGCTCCGAGGCCTGCCCCCGCGGCATCGAGGTCACCAAGGCGATCCAGGAAGTGAAGCGCGCCCTGGTCACCCGCCGCTTCTGATCCCGAGCCCCACGCCGAAGGCCCCCGTCCACTCCGGACGGGGGCCTTCGCGTTGCCGATCGGCGCGGAGCTCAGCCGGTGGCCGGTGCGCGGCGGGTGGCGCGGAGGCCGCGGAGGCCGAGGGTGCCGATGGCGAGGCCGAGGGCGAGGGAGGTGAGGGCGAGGAGGAGGTGGACCCAGAAGAAGGCGGTGGGCTGGGAGTGGTCGCCGCCGGTGAAGGCCTGGCCGCCGGAGTCCTTCCAGAGGTTCTTGACGAAGGTGGTCCAGATGACCAGGGACCAGACGCCGAAGGCGGTCAGGAACCAGGAGGTGCGGCGGCTGAGCTTCATGGGGCGGTCCTCGGTGGGGCGGGGAGGTGAAGGCGGTGTGCTTCCCCAGTATGCGCGGGCGTCCGTTCGGCGTACGGCGGCCCCCTCCTGCGGCGGACCGGGGCCCAGGGGCGGACGGCGGGGGTCCCGAGTGGGTACCGTCTCCTGGTGCCCACTAGCTCGAAGCTCGCACGCCTGATCGCCGCGCCCGCCGCGGCCCTTCCGCTCCTGTTCGCCGTCCCGGTGGCCGTCGCGGCCCCGCCCGGGTCGCCGCCGTCGGCCTCGGTCGGGGGCGACCGGATGGGGCTCCCGGGGGTCCAGGTGGATCCGCTGGCGGGCGCCCCGGCGCTGCCGGGGGACCTCACCGGGCAGTCCTGGATAGTCGCCGACGCCGCGTCGGGAGAGGTGCTGGCGGCCAGCAACCCGCATCTGCGGCTCGCCCCGGCCTCCACGCTGAAGATCCTCTTCGCGGACACCGTGCTGCCGAAGTTCGACCGCAACGCCGTGCACCGGGTCGCGGACGAGGAGATCCAGGGGATCGGCGCGGGGAGCAGCCTGGTCGGCATCAAGGAGAACCTGGACTACCGGGTCGAGGACCTCTGGCGCGGGGTGTTCCTGAGTTCGGGGAACGACGCGGTGCACGTCCTCGCGCACATGAACGGCGGCGTGCAGCAGACCGTGGCCGAGATGCAGGCGCGGGCGGAGGCGCTGCAGGCCCGGGACACCCGGGTGGTCTCGCCGGACGGTTACGACGCGGACGGCCAGGTGTCCTCGGCCTACGACCTGACGCTGTTCGCCCGGGCGGGGCTGCGCAACCCGGACTTCCGGAGCTACTGCGCGACCCGCGACGCGGTGTTCCCGGGCGCGGTGGACCGGAACACCGGGCAGCGCGGCAGCTTCGGGATCGCCAACACCGACCGGCTGCTCGGCAAGTACCCGGGCCTGATCGGGGTGAAGAACGGCTTCACCACCAATGCCGGCTCCACCTTCGTCGGCGCCGCCGAACGGGACGGCCGCACCCTGCTGGTGACGGTGATGCACCCGAGCACCTATCAGAAGGTGTACGACGAGACGGCCGCGCTGCTGGACTGGGGCTTCGCCGCGGCCGGCAAGGTGGCCCCGGTCGGGAAGCTGGTGGAGGAGGGCGAGAGCGCCGCGCCGACGCCGACCGGCCAGGCGGGCGGTGCCGCCGGGGTGCCCGCCCCGCCGCCGCACCCCTCGCCGACCGCCACCGACCGCTCCGCGCCGGCGGCCGCCCGGGCGGCGGACTCCGCCGGGGGCGGCCTCGGGCCGGTCGGCTGGGTCGTCCTCGGGGTGGTCCTGACGGCGGGCGGCGCGGGTGCCGTACTGCTGCTGAACCGGCGGCGGGCGGCCGCCCGCTGAGGCCGGTCCGCCGGGGCGCCCCGGTCCGGCCTCAGCCCTCCCCGTCCCGGGAGCGCCGGGGCCGGGGCCGGTCCTCCTCCTCGGCCGCCTCCTTCGGGACGGCGGCCCCCTCCTCGTCGGCCGCCTTCGGGACGGCCGCCTCCTCCTCGTCCGCGGCCGCGACCAGCGCGGCGGCGCGCTCGCGGGCCCGCTCCCGGGCCGCCGCCGGGTCGGCGGTCGCCGTCCAGGCCACGCAGTACATCAGCAGCCGGCAGACGAAGTTGATCCACAGCAGCAGCGCCACCGGCACGCCGAAGGCGCCGTAGAGGCTCTTCCCGGCGACCGAGCCGAGGTACGAGGACAGCAGGATCTTCAGCAGCTCGAAGCCGACCGCGCCGATCAGCGCGGCCCGCAGGACGTCCCGCCGGTGCTGGTGCGCGATCCTCGGGAACGGCGCCAGCAGGTAGGCGAAGAGCAGCATGTCGCAGCCGACGGCGATCAGCAGCCCGGCCGCGGTGAGCAGGTAGCCGCCCGAGCCCAGGCCGATCCAGTCGGCGATCCGGCCGGCCAGCGTCGTCCCGGCGGCCGAGGCGCCGAGCGAGACCAGCGAGACCAGGCCGAGGCCGCCGAGGACCAGGAAGTCCCAGCCCTTGCGCAGCAGCGGGTTGCCCTCCTCGTCGGGCAGCTGCCAGATGTCCCGGATCGAGGTCCGCATGGTGTCCACCCAGCCGAGGCCGGAGAGCACCAGCAGGACGCCGCTGACGAGTCCGACCGCCCCCGCGTTGGCCACCAGCGAGGGCAGGTTGAGGGCGTCCGAGATGCCCGGCAGCTGGTCGGAGATCCGCTTCTGGATGTCGTCGACCCGGCTGTCGCTGAGGGTCGCGACGGCGATCGCCAGCGCGACCGTCAGCAGCGGGAAGAGCGCGAGGAAGCCGAAGAAGGTGACCGCGCCGGCCAGGCGGTTGCCGCGCAGCGCGGTGAAGTGCTCGTAGGCGCGGTAGGGGCGGCTGCGCAGCACCCGTGTCACGATCGGGCCAATCACCGGGAGGCGGGTCAGAAAGTCCACCGTCCGGTTATACCGGCCCGTCCCCCGAACGGCCGTCAGGCCCGCCGTCATACCCGCAGCCAGACCTACTGTCAGACCGGCCGTCAGGCCCGCCGTCAGCGGCGGACCATCCGGCGGGCCCGGGCCAGCGCGCGGACCGCCTGGTAGGCGGTGTACCGGCCGTGGCCGAGCAGTTCGGTGCGCAGTGCGGACACCCCGCCGGACGCCCGGTAGCCGGCCGGGCGCAGCCGGGCGCAGTGCTCGGCGGCCCGGCGGAAGAACTCCCGGCGGTCGCCGGGCGGGACCCGGCCGGGCCGGGAGACCACGGTGTTGAGGTGGTGCAGCATCCGGCCGTAGACCACCGGGCGCCAGCGGTCGAGCTCGGGGCGGTCGTCGAGGAACGCGAAGACCAGGTCGTACTGGCCGAAGACGTCGAAGTGCTTGCGGCTGGCGGTGGCCAGGATGTTGCCGCCCTCCTGGCGCTGCCGGTAGTGGACGCCGACCCGGTCGAGCAGGGTGATGCCGCGGGCGGCGAGCAGCGCCGGGTACGTCCAGGGGGTGTCCTCGTAGTACCCGGCCGGGAAGGTCAGGCCCTGGGCGGTGACGAAGTCGCGGCGGTAGGCCTTGTTCCACACCACCTGGAGCAGTTCGAGCAGCTCGGGGCGCTCGGCGAGGTCGAAGACCTCCCGGGAGGGGGCGCCGAAGACCTTGGCGGAGGCGGCCCGGACGGTCCGGCCGTCCGCGTAGGTGCGGGCGTAGTCGTAGACCAGGACGTCCGGGTCGCCGACGGCCCGCAGCCGGTCGTCGACGGCCGTCAGCAGACCGGGGGTCAGGGTGTCGTCGCTGTCGAGGAAGAGCACGTAGTCGCCGGTGGCGACGGCGAGGCCGGCGTTGCGGGCCCGGCCGAGGCCGACGTTCTCCGGCAGGTGCAGCACCCGCACCCGGGGGTCCTCGGCGGCGGCCGTGTCGAGCAGCGCGCCGCAGCCGTCCGGGGAGCGGTCGTCCACCGCGATCAGCTCGATCTCCGGACCGTCCTGGCCGAGCACCGAGGCGAGGCACTCGGCGAGGTACTCCTCGACCCGGTAGACCGGGACGATCACACTGAAGCGGGGCATGGCCCCAGGGTAGTGGGCCTGCGCAGGGGCCCCCGGACGGCCCCCGGCGGGGCCATGGGCCGGGGGTAGGATCGACGCGCACGTACGCACCGAATCAAAGTGCGGTCAGACCCCGAGGGGGCTGCCACGCTCCTTCCCGAGAAAGGCCTGCGTAGCCGATGGCTCCCCGCCTCTCCATCGTCGTCCCGATCTACAACGTCGAGCGCTACCTCGTGGAATGCCTCGACTCGATCGCCGCCCAGACCTTCACGGACTTCGAGTGCGTCATGGTCGACGACGGTTCGAAGGACGACAGCGCCGCCCTCGCCGAGGCGTACGCTGCCAAGGACTCCCGGTTCCGGCTGGTCCGGCAGGTCAACAAGGGCCTCGGCGCGGCCCGCAACACCGGCATCCGGCACATCGACCCGGACGCCGAGTTCCTGTGCTTCGTCGACAGCGACGACTCGATGCCGCCCAGTGCGTACGAGCTGATGATCAACACGCTGGACGAGACCGGCTCGGACTTCGCCACCGGCAACGTGCTGCGCTTCCGCGCGATCGGCTACTACCAGTCCGGCGGCCACAGCCGCCCGTTCGCCAAGACCGTGCTCAAGACGCACATCACCGAGATCCCCTCGCTGGTCACCGACCGCACCGCGTGGAACAAGGTGTACCGCCGCTCCTTCTTCGACGCGGCCGGGATCATCTACCCCGAGGGCATCCTGTACGAGGACGCCCCGGTCAGCGTGCCGCACCACTACCTCGCCAAGAGCGTGGACGTGCTCTCCGAGCCGATCTACCACTGGCGCGAGCGCGAGGTCGGCGAGATGTCGATCACCCAGATGCGCACCAACCCCAAGGGCCTGGTCGACCGGGTCGCCTCGGTCGAGCTGGTCCGCGCCTGGCTGCGGAAGCAGACCGAGCCGCGTTTCGCCGAGTACCTGAAGACCTACGACGAGAACACCCTCGTCGAAGAGATCCCGATGTTCTTCTGGTCCGTCGTGGACGGCGACAAGGAGTACCGGGACGCGTACATCACCAGCGTCAGCCGGCTGCTGCGGGCGATCGGCCCCGAGCAGGTCAAGAAGCTGCGCGCGCCGCTGCGGCTGAAGTACCACCTGACCCTGCAGGGCCGGATCGACGAGTTCGTCGAGCAGATCAAGTACGAGGGCGAGAGCAACGGCGGTGTCGTCGCCAAGGGCCTGCTGCGCCCGTACGCCGACTACCCGTTCCTGCGCGGCGGCCGCAAGAGCGTGCCGGCCGGCCTGCTCAGCCTGCGCAACTCCACCGTCATCCGCAGCCGGCTCTACGACGCGCGCTGGGAGGCCGGCCGGCTGCGGCTGACCGGCCACGCGTACCCGGAGCAGCTGGGCGCGGCCAACAAGCACGACATGGTGCGCACCCTGGTGCTGCGCGAGGCCAAGGGCCGCCGGGTCATCGCCGTGCCGATGAAGACCCAGTACAGCCCCGAGGCCACCGCCACCAACCACCACGACCTCTACAACTGCGACTGGGCCGGCTTCACCGTCGCGCTCGACCCGGAGAAGCTCAAGCACCGCGGCCAGTGGAAGGACGGCAACTGGCGCGTCCTGGTCGCCGGCGCGGGCAAGGGCGGCGTCTACAAGGGCCGGGTCTGGGCCGGCTGGGCGGACACCGCGCTCTACCAGCCCTCGCACTGGGTCGAGCCGGACGTGCGGATCGTCCCGTTCGTCCGCGACGGCAGCGTCTACCTGCGGGTGGAGAACGCCAAGGTCCGGGTGACCGGGCTGGCCGCGAACGGCGACACGGTCGAGGTGTCCGGCGCCGCCCGCTCCGGCGTCCGGCTGGCCGGGGCCCGGCTGCGGATGACCCATGTGGAGTCCGAGCGCGAACTGACCTTCCCGGTGGCCACCGGCTCCTCGGTCGGCAGCCTCCAGCAGTTCCACGCCGTCGTGCCGATCGCCGAGCTGACCGAGGTCCGGGAGTCCTGGGCCGAGCTGGACCCGATCGCCGAGGAGCGCGCCCGCGACCGCTGGGACACCACCCTGGAGCTGGCCGACGGCACCACCGTCCCGCTCGTCTGGGACGACCGGAACGCGCCGGAGCAGCTCAACCTGGTGCTGAACCCCGACGCCGAGCCCGAGCAGCGGCGCGCCCTCTACTCCAAGCCCTCCCCGGGCGGCTACCTGCAGTTCCTGGACCAGCTGCTGCAGCCGGTCGTGCACGAGGTGACCGCGCGCGGCGCGGACGGCTTCCTGCTCAGCGGCACCTTCCCGCTGCCCGGCACCCACCGCTGGGAGCTGGTCGTGCGCCACCACTGGGGCGAGGAGCAGCACGTCTACCCGGTGGAGATCGCGGACGGCCGGTTCCGGACCGCGCTGCCGGCCGTGCCGACCGCGTCCTTCGCGGGCAACGTGCCGCTGGCCCAGGGCGGCTGGAACGTCTCGTTCCGCCCGGTCGGCGCCGTCTTCCACCCGGACATGGCCTCGTACGCGCTGATCGCGCCCGAGTGCTGGAACGCGCTGCCGCTGGAGGTGGAGGCCCGCGGCAAGCGGATCGTGCTGGAGCGGCGCCACCACGACGGCCTGCAGCTGGAGTCCGAGAACATACTGCATCCGGACGAGCGCAGCGGCTGGCGCCAGCGCAAGCTGCGGACGGCCGACTACCCGGCCGCCCGCCGGCTGCCGCTGCGCGACACGGTGCTCTACAACGTCGCGCTCGGCGGCCTCTACTCGGACTCGCCGCGGGCGATCCACGAGGAGCTGGTGCGCCGCGACCTGCCGCTGGAGCACCTGTGGGGCACCGACGACCTGCAGGCGGACCTGCCGCAGTCGGTGGGCTCGGTCCGGCTCTGGAGCCCGGAGTGGTTCGAGACCCTGGCCACCGCGAAGTACATCGTCACCAGCGCGCACCTGCCGGACTTCTTCGTCCGCCGGCCCGGCCAGATCGTGCTGCAGACCTGGCACGGCTCGCCGCTGAAGCAGATCGGCCACGACTTCGAGAAGGTCTGTGAAGCAGATCGGCCACGACTTCGAGAAGGTCTGGTTCACCGACGCGCACTACCTGAAGGGCCTCGCCAAGGAGGTCCCGAACTGGAGCCTGCTGCTGGCCGGCAGCACCTGGGCCGCCCCGGTGCTGCGCCGCGCCTTCGACTTCAAGGGCGAGATCCTGGAGAGCGGCCTGCCGCGCAACGACGTGTTCTTCGCCGCCGACAAGGAGAAGACCGCCGAGCGGGTGCGTGAGCGGCTCGGCCTGCCCGAGGGCAAGAAGGTCGTGCTGTACGCGCCGACCTGGCGCGAGGACCGGCGCCGCCACTACGGCGGCTACCAGCTGCACCTCCAGCTGGACCTGGAGGCGGCGCAGGCCGCGCTGGGCGACGACCAGGTGCTGCTGGTCCGCCGGCACGCCTGCTGCTGGTCCGCCGGCACGCCAATGTCCGCGAGCAGATCCCGGCCGCCGGCAACGGCTACGTCTGGGACGTCAGCAGCTACCCGGACATGGGCGAACTGCTGCTGGCCGCGGACGTGCTGGTGACCGACTACACGGCGGCGACCTTCGACTTCGCCGTGACCGGCAAGCCGATCCTGTTCTTCACCTACGACCTGGCGCACTACCGCGACAACCTGCGCGGTTTCTCGCTGGACTTCGAGGCGGACGCGCCCGGCCCGCTGCTGGCCACGTCCGAGGAGCTGGTGGCCGCGCTCGGCCGGGTGGACGAGGTCACCGCCGAGTACGCCGGGAAGTACGCGGCGTTCCGCGACAAGTACTGCGACCTGGACGACGGCCACGCCGCCGCCCGGGCGGTGGACGCCATGCTGAGCCGCGAGGCCTGACCGGGAATTCCCGCCCGGTGGAGGGCGCCCGACGCACATTCCGCGTCGGGCGCCTTTCGCATTCCCGGCCTCCGCATTTCCCGGCTTTCGAACTGGAGTTTCCCGAACGAACTCGCCAGCTAATTCACAGTCAATTCTCAAATTGACCTCGGATACTTTTCCGGGTGAGATGGAAATTCTCGCCGAGAAAGGTCCGTGGAAATGGCTGTCCTCACCCGGTTCGTCCTCCCGCACGCCGCCCCCCGGTTCGGCGACCCGCGCTTCGGCACCCCGCTGCCGGGCGAGCAGGAGCACGCCGCCTTCGGACTGCTGCGCGCCCGCTGGTCCTCCCGCGGCCTGGAGCTCACCGGCTTCGCCCGCCCCGACGACCGGTCCACCGCCCGCCCCGGCTCGGCCTGGACCTGGCTGACCCTGCGCCCCGGCGACCTCGGCACGCCCCTCCACCTCCCCACCAGGCCCCGCCGGCTCCCCGAGATCACCGACGACAGCGCCCAGCCCGAGCACAACCACGACTGGGCCGGCTTCACCGCCCTGGTGGAGCCGCGCCGGCTGCGCACCGCCGACGGCTGGCTGCTCGGCGACTGGACCGTCGAGGCCACCCTGTTCACCCTCGCCCGCCCCACCCGGCTGCGCCGCCAGTACGGCGGCCTCGCCCCGCACTGGTGCGGCTCCGGCGAGTACCCGCCCGCCCGCTGGGTCGACCACGACGTGCGGCTCCAGCCGTACTTCGCCGACGGCCGGCTCGCCGTGCGGCTCGAACGCCCCGCCGTCCGCCTCACCCGGGCCGTCCCCGGCCCCGACGGGATCGACCTGCACCTCACCGCCGCCGAGCCGCTCCCGGACCGGACCGCGTTCCGGCTGCGCCACCGCGAGAGCGGCACCGTCCTGATCCGGCCCGCCACCGGAACCGGACGGACCCGCGGCGTCCGGCTGCCGTACGCGCCGTTCACCGCCGACGGGCGCGGCGCCGCCGAACTGGAGCACTGGGACGCCGCGTTGCTCCACCCCGACGGCACCGCCGAGCCGCTCGTGCTGGACGAGCGCGGCGGGCCGGTCTCCGGCCAGCACCCGCTGCCCGGGGCCGAGGACCGGGCCCTGCACCTCAAACACCTCGCCGACGGCCGGCTCCAGCTCTGCGTCCGGCCCGCCGCCGGCTGGGTCGAGCGGCTCACCACCCGGGCCGGCGGCTTCGAACTCACCGGCCACTGCAGCGCCGACGGCCCGCTGGAGCTCGTCCTGCGGCACAACGGCACCGGCGGCGAGGTCCGCCACCCGGTCGAGACCGGCCCGGGCCGGCGGTTCACGATCCGGCTGCCCGCCACCCGCACCGGCTCCGACGGCACCGCGCTGCCCCTGCGCAAGGGCCTGTGGGAAGCCACCCTGGAGCCCGTCGGCCGGCCGGGACCGGCCCGCCCGCTGACCGCCTCGCCCGCCGTCCTGGCCGCGCTGCCCGCCGCCACCCTGGCCGGCGGCAAACGGATCCTGCTGGAGCGCCGCTGGCACGACACCCTGCTGCTGGACTCCACCCCCGTGCTCACCGCCACCGAGCGCAGCGCCTGGACCCAGGCCCGCCAGCGCACCGCCGGCTACCCGGCCGCCTGCCGCGAACCACTGCGCGAGGCCGTGCTCTACGACGTCTTCGGCGGCCGCGGCTACGCCGACTCACCGCGCGCCGTGCACACCGAACTCGCCCGCCGGGGCACGCCGCTGGAGCACCTGTGGGTGGTCGACGACGCCCAGGCCGAGCTGCCGCCCGGGGTCCGCGCCGTCCGGGTCTGGAGCCCCGAGTGGTACCGGGCCCTGGCCACCAGCCGCTACCTCGTCGGCAACACCCACTTCCCGGACTTCCTGCGCCGGCGCCCCGGCCAGGTCGTCGTGCAGACCTGGCACGGCGCCCTGCTCAAGCGGATCGCCCACGACGTCGAGAACCCCTGGCTCGCCGACCACGGCTACCTCGCGGCCCTCGACCGGGAGACCCCGCACTGGAGCCTGCTGCTCTCCCCCAGCCCCTTCGCCACCCCGATCCTGCGCCGGGCCTTCCGCTACCGGGGCGAGATCCTGGAGTCCGGCTACCCGCGCAACGACGTGCTGGCCCGCCCCGACCCGCGCCGGGCGGCCGCCGTCCGGCGCCGGCTGGGGATCCCGGAGGGCCGGCGGGTGGTGCTCTACGCGCCGACCTGGCGGGAGGACCGGCCGCGCCCGGACGGCGACGGCTTCCGGCTCGACCTGCGGCTCGACCTCGACCGGGCCCGGCAGGCGCTCGGCGGGGACCATGTGCTGCTGCTGCGGCCGCACGCGCACGTCCGCGAGCCGCTGACCGGCACCGGGGACGGCTTCGCGATCGACTGCGCCGACTACCCCGACGTCCAGGAACTGCTGCTGATCGCCGACGTCCTGGTGACGGACTACTCGTCGATCCTGTTCGACTTCGCGGTCACCGGCCGGCCGGTGCTGTTCTTCACCTACGACCTGGCGCACTACCGGGACGGCCTGCGCGGCTTCGCCTTCGACTTCGAGGCCCAGGCCCCGGGACCGCTGCTCGACGACTCGGCCGGCCTGGTCACGGCACTGCGCGCACTCGCGGACGACGGTGGCGGGCTGCCGGCCGGGTACGCCGAGCGCTACCGGCGCTTCCGGGACACCCACTGCGTGCTGGACGACGGCGCCGCGGCCCGCCGGGTGGTCGACCGGATGCTGGAACTCGGCGGCCGCCCCGGGGGTCAGGAGAAGGCGTAGGACCGCCAGGGCCGCCAGACCTCGTCGAGGTCGAAGCGGGAGAGGCTGAACCCGGGGACCGGGAACGCCGCGTGGAAGGACCGGGCCTGCTCCTGGGCCCGGTCGAGCACGTCCTCCTCGAGGCCGTGCGCCACCGTCACGTGCGGGTGGTACGGGAAGGCCAGCTCCCTGGCCAGCGGGCCGGAGCGGACGTCCGCCTCCAGCAGCCGGCACTCCCGCTCGCCCTCCTCGACCCGGACGAAGACCACCGGGGAGACCGGGCGGAAGCTGCCGCCGCCGCGCAGCACCATCCGGAACGGCCGGTGCGCGGCGGCCACCGCCGCCAGGTGCTCCTCGATCTTCGGCAGCGCCTCGGTCGGCACCTCGGTGGGCGGCAGCAGGGTGACGTGCGTGGGTATCGACCGGGCCAGCGGATCGCCGTGCCCGGCCCGCGCGTCCTGGATCGCCGTGCCGTGCGGATCCGGGACAGTGACGGACACGCCGATGGTCAGGAACTCGGGGAGCTCCTGACCACCGGGCAGGCTCGTCAGCGGATTCACCGCGCGGAGGCCGGGAGGAAGCCGATCCGGTCGTACACCGTGGCCAGCGTCTCGGACGCCACCGCGCGGGCCTTCTCGGCACCCACCGCGAGGGCGCGGTCCAGCTCGGCCGGGTCGTCCAGGAAGGTCCTGGTGCGCTCCTGGAAGGGCAGCACCCACTCGGTGAAGAGCTCGGCCAGCTCGGTCTTCAGGGCGCCGTACATCTTGCCCTCGAAGTGCGCGACCAACTGCTCGACCGACTGCCCGCTGAGCGCCGAGTGGATCCGCAGCAGGTTGGAGACGCCGGCCTTCTCCTGCTCGTCGTAGCTGACCACGGTGCCGGTGTCGGTGACGGCGCTCCTGAACTTCTTGGCGCTGGCCTTCGGCTCGTCCAGCAGGCTGACCAGGCCCTTGGCGGAGGACGCGGACTTGCTCATCTTGACGGCCGGGTCCTGGAGGTCCTGGATCTTCGCCGTCTCCTTGAGGATGTACGGCTTCGGGACCGTGAAGGTCGGGCTGTAGCGGGAGTTGAAGCGCTCCGCGAGGTCGCGGGTGATCTCCACGTGCTGGCGCTGGTCCTCGCCGACCGGGACGGCGTCCGCCTGGTAGAGCAGGATGTCCGCGATCTGCAGGATCGGGTAGGTGAACAGGCCGACCGTGGTGCTGTCGGCGCCGTACCGGGAGGACTTGTCCTTGAACTGGGTCATCCGGGAGGCCTCGCCGAAGCCGGTGAGGCAGTTCATCACCCAGGCGAGCTGCGCGTGCTCGGGCACGTGCGACTGCACGAACAGGGTGCAGTGCTCCGGGTCCAGACCGGCGCCGAGCAGCTGCGCGGCGGAGATCCGGGTGTTCTGGCGCAGCGTCGCCGGATCCTGCGGCACGGTGATCGCGTGCAGGTCGACGACCATGTAGAAGGCGTCGTTCTCCTTCTGCAGATCGACCCACTGGCGCACCGCGCCCAGGTAGTTACCGAGGTGGAACGAACCGGAGGTGGGCTGGATGCCCGAGAGCACCCGGGGACGGTCCTTGACCGGACCAGTGACCGCTGCGTTGACCATGCGGGCCATTGTTCCAGTTCCACCGACCGGTCAGGAAACCTCCTGCCCCGCCGGTTCCGCCAGTGTGACCGCACTCACCCTCACCCGGGCGATCCGCCGGCCCTCCAGCTTGGCCACCGTCAGCAGCACCTCCTCGCCGGGACCGGCCGGGATCCGCACCCGGTCGCCGTCGGCGGGCAGCCGGCCGAGCGCGGCGACCAGGCAGCCGGCCACCGTCTCGTACGGACCCTCGGGGAGGGTGACGCCGGTCTCCTCGACGAAGTCCGCCAGGTTGAGCAGCCCGTCGAGCTCCACCCCGCCGCCGGCCAGGCGCCGGGTCGGGGAGGACTCCGGGGTGTCGTACTCGTCCCGGATCTCCCCGATCACCTCCTCCACCAGGTCCTCCAGGGTGACGATGCCGGCGGTGCCGCCGTACTCGTCGACCACGATCGCCAGGTGGTGGCCCTCCCGGCGCATCTCCCCCATCGCCTCCAGCACCCGCTTGGTGCCGGGCAGCAGCTTGATCGGGCGGGCCAGGTCGCGGACCTTGGCGGCCCGTTCGCCGCGCACCCCGTACAGGTCGCGGACGTGCACGAAGCCGGTCACCGCGTCGTAGCTGCCCTCGATCACGGGGTAGCGGGAGTGCGGCGAGGACTCCGCCTGGGCGCGGACCTCGGCGAGCGGGCGCTCGGCGTCCAGGAAGGTCACCTCGGTGCGCGGGACCATCACCTCGCGCAGCTGGCGCTCCCCCGCGGCGAACACATCGGCGATCAGCGTCCGCTCGTCGTTCCCGAGTTCGGTGTTGGCGGCGACCAGGCCGCGGAGCTCCTCCGAGCTCATCGAGCCCCGGCCGGCGGTCGGGTCGCCGCCGAACAGCCGGACCATCAGGTCGGTGGAACGGCCGAGCAGCCAGATCGCCGGGCGCAGCACCACCGACATGACGTCGACCACCGGCGCCGCCAGCACGGCGATGGAGTCGGCCCGCTGAAGGCCGATCCGCTTCGGGGTGAGCTCGCCGAGCACCAGCGAGACGTAGCTGATCACCAGGGTCAGTCCGACCAGGGCGGTGGCGTCCGCGACGCCCTCGGACAGCCCGGCCCGGACGAACAGCGGGGCCACCTTGCCGGCCAGGGTGTCGGCGCCGAACGCGGCGGAGAGGAAGCCCATGCAGGTCACGCCGACCTGGACGGCCGCCAGGAAGCGGTTCGGGTCGGCGGCGAGGTGCGCGGCCCGGGCCGCCCGCCGGGTGCCGCGTGCCTCCAGCGTCCGGATCTGTCCCTCGCGCAGCGAGATCAGCGAGATCTCGGCGACGTTGAACAGGCCGCCCAGGACGATGAAGACGAGGACGAGCGCGGCGTCCTCGATGGTTTCGTTCACAGCGGGCCAGTGTAGGACGACGGCCCGCCGCCCCCGTGGAACGGGGACGACGGGCCGTCGTGGAGGCGTCGGGGCCGGCTCAGATGAGGCCGAGCTCCTGGACCGCGTCGCGCTCCTCGGTCAGCTCCTGCACCGAGGCGTTGATGCGGCCGCGCGAGAACTCGGAGATCTCCAGGCCCTGGACGATCGAGAACTCGCCGTCCTTGGTGGTGACCGGGAAGGAGGAGATCAGGCCGGCCGGGACGCCGTAGGAGCCGTCGGAGACGACACCCATCGAGGTCCAGTCGCCCTCGGCGGTGCCGTTGACCCAGGTGTACACGTGGTCGATGGCGGCGTTGGCGGCCGAGGCGGCCGAGGAGGCGCCGCGGGCGTCGATGATGGCGGCGCCGCGCTTGGCGACGGTCGGGATGAAGTCGTTCTCCAGCCAGGCCTGGTCGCTGCCGACGGCCTCGAAGGCCGGCTTGCCGGCGATCTCGGCCTGGAAGATGTCCGGGTACTGGGTGGCGGAGTGGTTGCCCCAGATGGTGACGCGCTTGATGTCCGAGACCAGGGCGCCGGTCTTCAGCGAGAGCTGGCCGACGGCCCGGTTGTGGTCCAGGCGGGTCATCGCGGTGAAGCGCTCGGCCGGGACGTCCGGGGCGTTGCGCTGGGCGATCAGGGCGTTGGTGTTGGCCGGGTTACCGACCACCAGGACCTTGATGTCGTCCGCGGCGTGCTCGTTGATGGCCTTGCCCTGCGGGCCGAAGATGCCACCGTTGGCCTGCAGCAGGTCGCCGCGCTCCATGCCGGCGGTGCGCGGGCGGGCGCCGACCAGCAGCGCGACGTTGGCGCCGTCGAAGGCCTCGGCCGGCTTGTCGGTGATGGTGATGTCACGCAGCAGCGGGAAGGCGCAGTCCACGAGCTCCATGGCGGTGCCCTCGGCGGCCTTGAGGCCCTGCGGGATCTCCAGGAGGCGCAGGTTCACCGGGACATCGGCGCCGAGCAGGTGGCCCGAGGCGATGCGGAAGAGCAGCGCGTAGCCGATCTGGCCGGCGGCTCCGGTGATGGTGACATTGACGGGGGTGCGGGTCATTTCTACCTTCTCCAGCAAATCGCCAGGTGCCCCAGGCACGTCGGCGCGCTGGAGCCGAGGACGGTCTCTCGACATCGAGAGAACCGGCGTCAGGGTATCGCAAAGGGAAGCGTACGCCTCGGCCGCGGTCGTGACTGCTCGGTCACAGACGATGACGGCCCCCCGCCCGGACGTCGGGCGGGGGGCCGGCGGCGGGTCCCGGTCAGCGCCGCGGACGGCCGATCAGCTGGCCGATGTTGTCCAGCAGCGGGAACTCCAGCCACGGGTTGGGCTGGGCCATCAGGGTCAGCAGCACGATCGACAGGCCCAGGAACGTCAGCACGATCACATCGGTGAAGCGGCTGCGCACCGCCAGCATGCCGACCTCCGGCAGCACCAGCCGGAGCAGCGCGCCGAGCAGCACACCGCCGCCGACGATCAGCAGCCCGTACTTGAAGCCGTCCTGGAAGTCGGCGAACCAGGTGACCGCGAGACCGGCGGCGACCACCAGCAGGACCACCGTTATCGGCCACTGCCGGACCGGCAGCGCGTGGTCGCGCCCGAGCGCGGCCGCCGAGCCCTCGGGGGGCAGGGTGCCGGTGGTCTTCACCGGCCTGCGCCGGGTCCGGCGCGGTTCGCTCATGGCTTCCCGTCCTTCGGGATCGTCGATCGGATGGGTCGGGGCCGGGCGGGCCCGGTGGACCGGCGGCCGGACGCGGCGGTCAGGCGCCGGCGCGGCGCTCGGCCGCCACCACGATGTTGTTGAGCAGCATGGCGCGGGTCATCGGGCCGACACCGCCGGGGTTCGGGGAGATCCAGCCGGCCACCTCGGCCACGCCGGGGTGCACGTCGCCGACGATCTTGCCCTCGCTGCGGCTGACGCCGACGTCCAGCACGGCCGCGCCGGGCTTGACGTCCTCCGGCTTGACCAGGTGCGGCACACCGGCGGCGGCGACGATGATGTCGGCCTGGCGCAGGTGGTGGGCGAGGTCGCGGGTGCCGGTGTGGCAGAGGGTGACGGTGGCGTTCTCGCTGCGGCGGGTGAGCAGCAGGCCGATCGAGCGGCCGACGGTCACGCCCCGGCCGACCACGACCACCTCGGCGCCGTCGATCGGCACGCCGTGGCGGCGCAGCAGCTCGACCATGCCGAGCGGGGTGCAGGGCAGCGGGCCCTCGATGCCCAGGGCGAGGCGGCCGAGCGAGGTCGGGTGCAGGCCGTCCGCGTCCTTGTCCGGGTCCATCAGCTCCAGGACCGGGTTCTGGTCGAGGCCCTTGGGCAGCGGCAGCTGGACGATGTAGCCGGTGCAGGTCGGGTCGGCGTTGAGCTCCCGGACGACGTTCTCGACGTCCTCCTGGGTGGCGGTGGCGGGCAGCTCGCGCTGGATCGAGGCGATGCCGATCTCGGCGCAGTCCTTGTGCTTGCCGTTGACGTACCAGCGGCTGCCCGGGTCGTCGCCGACCAGGACGGTGCCGAGGCCGGGCGTGATGCCCTTGGCCTTGAGGGCCGCCACGCGGGCGGCGAGTTCGGACTTGATCGCGGCCGCGGTCGCCTTGCCATCGAGAATCTGCGCAGTCATGACCCCATTCTCCCGGATCGGGGCGGGTACCCGTGCCACCGGTCCCGGGCCGCGGACGGGGGCCGCGGGGGCGGTCCGGGCGGGGGCCGGACGGATGCGGAACGTTCGGCTCTTATTGCGGTTGCGCCACAGTCCGGCCCGAGGCGCGAACGCGGCTGGACACGGTACTGCCGTCCGGTCGACGATAAGCAGGCATTCCCCGCCGCATCCGGCCCGGTGACGGGCCGACGGACAGACCCGGCGGGGCGTACTCGGGGGAAGAACGAAGTGAGCCGACCAGACCGCACCGCGCCGACGACCGACCGCCGACGCGGGTTGCCGCGCGCCACCGGGCCGTTCCGGCTCCCGTTCGCACGCTTCCCACGGCCCTGAGCGGGCGCGCGCACCGGTCGGCACACGCCCCCGGTGTCAGCGTGCTCCGCTAACGTCCCGTCCGACCGGCTACCCGTCCAGCCGGCCCGTTCCGGGGCCTCCGCTGTCCCGTCCCCACTTGTCCCCATCTGCCCGGAGGCATCGATGAGCTACCCGCCCGACCCCAACAACCCGTACAACCAGCCCCAGCAGCCCCCGCAGCAGCCCGGCTACGGCTACCCGCAGCAGGCTCCGCCGGCCGCCGGCTACGGCTACCCGCAGCAGCCCCCGCAGCAGCCTGGCTACGGCGTGCCGCAGCAGCAGGCCTACGGGTACGCGCCGATGCCGGGCACCATCCAGGCGAACAACGGCTACATCAACATCGCCCAGATCGGCACCGTCAAGCTGGCGACCATGGGTCAGCGCTTCCTGGCCCGGCTGATCGACGGCCTGGCCGTCGGCGCGATCATCGCCCTGGTCATGGCCCTCGGCCTGGCCGGTGCACTCGGCATCGTCAAGGACACCGACGACTGCTCGCAGTACACCTACCCGAGCGCGGCCTACAGCGACTGCCTCCAGCAGCAGACCGACGCCGCGGGCGGCATCGTCGCCACCATGATGATCATGATCGGCGTGCTGGCCGTGTTCAACCTGCTCTACGAGTGGCTGCTGGTCTCCTTCGCCGGCGCCACCCTGGGCAAGATGGCCATGGGCCTGCGCGTGGTCAAGGAGAGCACCGGCCAGAACCCGGGTCTGGGCGGCGGCTTCATCCGCTTCATCATCCCGATCGTCGGCGCGTTCCTCTGCTACATCGGCGCGCTGCTGGTCTACCTGTCGCCGTTCTTCGACAACTCCGGGAAGCTGCAGGGCTGGCACGACCGTGCCGCCGGCACCCTGGTGATCAAGAAGTAACGCGGCACCGCGCACGACGGAACGGCCCGGCCCCCTCGGTGAGAGGGGGCCGGGCCGTTCCGTCGTTCCGTGCCGTGCCGTTCAGCGCCGTGCCGTCCGGCATCGTTCAGTGCCGGACGGCACGGCGCGGACGCGTCAGTGGAAGAAGTGGCGGGTGCCGGTGAAGTACATGGTCACCCCGGCCTCGGTGGCGGCCGCGACCACCTCTTCGTCCCGGATCGAGCCGCCGGGCTGGACGATCGCCCGCACGCCGGCCGCGATCAGGATCGCCGGGCCGTCCGCGAACGGGAAGAAGGCGTCGGAGGCCGCGTACGAGCCCTTGGCCCGCTCGCCGGCCCGCTCCACCGCGAGCTTGCAGGAGTCGACGCGGTTGACCTGGCCCATGCCGACGCCCACCGAGGCGCCGTCCTTGGCCAGCAGGATCGCGTTGGACTTGACGGCCCGGCAGGCCCGCCAGGCGAACGCCAGCTCGGCCAGCTCGGCCGGGGACAGCGCCTCACCGGAGGCCAGGGTCCAGGTCGCCGGGTCGTCGCCCTCGGCGTGCACCCGGTCGGCGTCCTGGAGCAGCACGCCGCCGGAGACCGGGCGCACCTCCTGACGGTTGGCCGGGGCCTCGGGGGCGAGCAGCACCCGCAGGTTCTTCTTGCGGGCCAGCACCTCGACGGCGCCGTCCTCGTAGCCGGGGGCCACCACGACCTCGGTGAAGATCGGGGCGATCTGCTCGGCCAGCGCCACCGTGACCGGGCGGTTGACCGCGATCACGCCGCCGTACGCGGACACCGGGTCGCACTCGTGCGCCTTGCGGTGCGCCTCGGCGACGTCGACGCCGGTCCCGATGCCGCACGGGTTGGCGTGCTTGATGATCGCGACGGCCGGCTCGGTGTGGTCGTAGGCGGCGCGGCGGGCGGCGTCGGTGTCGACGTAGTTGTTGTACGACATCTCCTTGCCGTGCAGCTGCCGCGCGCCGGCCAGGCCACCGCTGCCGTCGGTGTACAGCGCGGCGCCCTGGTGCGGGTTCTCGCCGTAGCGCAGCACGTTCTGGCGCTCGAAGGCCGAGCCCAGGAAGGCCGGGAACGCGTCCTCGGTCTCCGTGTAGCCGGACTCCCCGAACCAGTTGGCCACCGCGACGTCGTAGGCGGCGGTGTGGGCGAAGGCCTGGGCGGCCAGCCGCTTGCGGGTCAGCAGGTCGAAGCCGCCGCCCTGGACGGCCGTCAGCACGTCCTGGTAGCGGGCCGGGTCGACCACGACCGCCACCGAGGGGTGGTTCTTGGCGGCGGCGCGGACCATGCTCGGGCCGCCGATGTCGATCTGCTCGACGCACTCGTCCGGGGTGGCGCCGGAGGCGACGGTCGCCTTGAACGGGTAGAGGTTCACCACGACCAGGTCGAAGGGCTCGACGCCCAGCTCGGCCAGCTGCTCGCGGTGCGACTCCAGCCGCAGGTCGGCGAGGACGCCGGCGTGCACGCGGGGGTGCAGGGTCTTCACGCGCCCGTCCAGGCACTCCGGGAAACCGGTCAGCTCGGAGACCTCGGTCACCGGGACGCCCGCGGCGGCGATCCGGCCGGCGGTCGAGCCGGTGGAGACGATGGCGACCCCGGCGGCGTGCAGGCCCTGGGCCAGCTCCTCCAGACCGGTCTTGTCGTACACGCTGATCAGCGCGCGGCGGATCGGCCGGACGTTCTCGGAGACAGGGGGCGTGGTGGGAGCGGCGCTCATGCCGGAATCCATACCTTTCGGTCCTCGATGCGGTGACCCTCGCGGGCCAGCCGGCCCACGACGTCGACGAGCAGCTTGCGCTCGACAGTCTTGATGCGTTCGTGCAGCGCCTCGCCGCCATCGGCGTGGTCGGCGTCGTGGACCTCCACGACGCCCTGCGCGATGATCGGCCCGGTGTCGACGCCGGCGTCGACCAGGTGGACGGTGCAACCGGTGACCCTCACCCCGTACGCCAGCGCGTCGGTGACGCCGTGGGCGCCGGGGAAGGAGGGCAGCAGCGCGGGGTGGGTGTTGACGATCCGTCCGGCGAAGGCCTCGATGAACCCGGGGCCGAGGATCTTCATGAACCCGGCCGTGACGACCAGGTCGGGCTCGTACCCGGCGACGGAGGCGGTCAGCGCGCGGTCCCAGTCCGCCCGGTCCCCGTGGTCCTTCACCCGGTGCACGAAGACCGGCAGGCCGGCCTGCTCGGCGCGCTCCAGCCCGGCGATGCCGTCCCGGTCCGCGCCCACGGCGAGGATCTCCGCCCCGTACGCGGGGTCGGCGACGGCGTCGATCAGTGCCTGGAGGTTGGTGCCGGAGCCGGAGACCAGCACCACCAGACGGGCCGGTCCGGGCGTGCGGGGCGGGAAGAGCTGAGCGGGGGCGGCGGCCACTGCGCGATTCTCCGTAGGTCGGGCGCCGCCCGCTGGTACATCCACCGGCGGTGGGGCCACTACGAACGGCAGGTCGAGCGAGGAGGAACTCCAGGAGAACCCGCCGCGACGCGGGCCCCGGGGAACCCGTGGGAGCTGCTGACCGTCACCACCATAACGGCTGGTCGGACGGCCTCCGAAACACCGCCCGGGGCTACGCGCGTAGCTGAGACCGGGATCTCGCCGGCCGTCCGGAGCCGGGCCCGGGCGCCGGCCGACCGCCGACTCCCCGGCCGCAGGACGTGCCCGGACCCCCCACAGGGGCCTGCGGGAACATAGGGTGGCGCGGGCACCCGCCCCACCGACCGAGAAGGAATGGCCGAACCATGAGCAGCGGTGACGACACCGGCGAGCGCAACCCCTTCGCGCCGCCGCCGGCGGATGCCCCCGAGCAGCCGTGGCGCCCGCGCGCTCCCCACCCCACCGGCGACCCCGACCGGCCCGAGGGCCAGGAGGGCGGTCCGGAGGACCGCCCGCTCGTCCCGCCGCCCCACCCGTGGAGCCCCGGCCACCAGGGCGGCGGCTGGAACCCCCGCCCGCCCGCGCCGCAGCCGCCCCGGCTCGACCCGAACGACCCCGCCCAGCGCAAGGCCCGCAACGCCGCGCTGGCCGGCATGGCCGCGCTGGTCTGCGCGTTCGCCGCGCTGCACTACGTCGCCCTGTTCGTCGGCGCGCTCGCCATCGTCTGGGGCGTCTCCGCGATGCGCGCGCCCCGGCCCTCCGCCACCGACGGCGGCACCCCCGCGCCCACCGGCGTCGGCACCGGCACCGGCACGCAGAACCCGCTCACCCCGGCCGCGCTGGCGGGCATCCTCACCGGCGCGATGACGGTGGTCTTCGTCTCCTCCGTGCTCGGCCTCGCGCTGTACTACAACGACTACGTGACCTGCGTGCAGGACTCGCTGACCTCCAGCGGCGCCGACGGCTGCGACCGGCTCGCCCCGCAGTGGTACGTGGACATCACCAAGAAGAGCGACTGAGCCGGATCACCGCGCCGGGCCGCCGGGGGCGCCGGGAGCCGTGGGTGCGGGGGTTCCGGGAGCCGTCGGGGCGGGGGCTCCGGGAGCCGTCGGGGCACCGGGGGCTCCCGCCAGGCGGGTGACCACCCCGTACACGCGAGCGCGCAGCAGGAGTGCGCCCCGGCGGGCGGTCACGGCGAGCGCCCCCGGGACGAGGGGGACGCCGGACCGCCACGACCTGGCCGGGCCGCCCGCCGCCGCCCGCAGCGCCCGGGACCGCGCCAGCACCGCGACCGGGGCGGACACCACCGCGACCCAGCCCGCCGCCGACGGCGCCGTCCACCACGGCACCGGACCCAGCTCCGCCATCCGGCCCGCCCCCAGCGCCCCGCCGGCGAGCCACCCCAGCCCCGCCGCCGCACCGCCGACCAGCAGCCCGGACGCCAGCGCCGCCACCCCCGTCGCCGCCACCGGCCACGGGGCCCCCGGCCGCACCGGCCCGGCCGCCCGCCCGCCGCCCGCCGAGGC
>NZ_LGDO01000022.1:0-38706 GCF_001279805.1 Streptomyces sp. XY431 | reverse complement strand
GGCCCGGTCCGCGGCGGGTGCCGGGTGAGGCGGGCGGTCGTACCGTGGGGGGTGCGGGGGCGAACGGAGGAGGCAGACCATGCCCGGTTCTCTCACCATCGGCCACCACGAGGCGGCCGCGTCGCTGGACCACACGGACGCCGTGCGGCTCGCGACCGTTCTGGACGAACTCGCGTACCTGCTGGAGATCCCGGGGCCGAACCGGATCAACGACGCCCAGGTCGCCGCCCTGTGCGAGGGCGCGCCCGCCGACCGGGCCGAACTCGCGCGCTGGTCGCGCTCGGTCGCCGCGGAGCTGCAGGGGCGGCGCCCCTGACCGCGGCCGTTCCGGGGCGTCCGCCCGGTCCGCCGTACGATGGCGCGCGGGCCGGGTGGCCGGTGCGCGTCCGGACGGGCCCGGGCGGCACCACCGGCGCGGCGGACAGCAGGGGGGAAGACGTGGCGGGGAGTACGACGGCGCCGTTGTCCTGGTTGACGGTGGAGACGCCGCTGCCGAGCGGGCCGCTGCACATCGCGGTCACCGCGCAGGGCGTGGCGGCGGTCGGCTATCTCGGGCGGGAGGGCGAACTGCCCCGCTGCACCGACGGGGCGAAGATCGCCGCGGTCACCGACCGGGTCGGCGAGTACCTGGCGGGCCGGCGGCGGGAGCTGGAGCTGCCGATCGACTGGAGCCTGAGCACCGGCCCGCACCGGGAGGTGCTGCGGACCCTGTTCCGCGAGGTGCCGTACGGGCGGACCATCACCTACGGCGAACTCGCCGCCCGCAGCGGGGTGTTCGCCGGGGTCGAGGAGCCCGGCCTGGCGGCCAGGACGGTCGGGCAGATGATGGCCGCCAACCCCGTCGCGCTGCTGGTGCCCTGCCACCGGGTGGTGGCGGCGGACGGGATCGGCGGCTTCGGCGGCGGCCGGGTCGGGATCGACGTGAAGCGCTGGCTGCTGACCCTGGAAGGGGTGCTGGAGCCGACGCTGGACTGGAACGGGCCGCTGTAGCCGGTCGGGTGACGGTGAGTCAGTGCACCAGCGCGCCCGTCGGCCGGCCGGCCGGGGCGAACGGCGGCAGCCGGTGCGGCAGTACCGGCTGGATGCCGGACACCAGGGTGTACTCGATCCCCGTCGGGTCCCCGGCCCAGTCGGTGTCCGGGCGTTCGCCGAGTGCCAACTGCACCGCGTTCCAAGGGAGGTTGAGCCCGCACAGGCGCAGCTGGTGCAGTCCGCCGGAGGGGCGGGTGTTGACGTCGATGACCACCGGCTCCCCGTGCAGGTGGCGGAACTGCACATTGGAGAGGTAGGCCATGCCGGTGGCCTCGACCAGGCGGCGGGCCGGTTCGAGGTACCGCGGCTCGGTGGTGAAGCTGCGGCGGCGCCGGTGCTTGCTGCGGCCGACGGCGGCCAGCAGGGTGCCGTCCAGGTCGGCGAGGCAGTCCACGGACACCTCGGGGCCGTCGAGGTAGGGCATGACCAGCAGGTCGGCGGGGGTGCCGGGAGTCTCGCGGGCCGCCAGGTCGAGCGCGGCGGCCACCTGGTCGACCTGGACGCGGCTGTCCCAGCCGGCCAGCCGGTGCAGTGCGAAGGGTTCGCGGGTGAGCATCCGGAAGCCCTCCCCGCCGGCGCCGGAGGCGGGCTTGAGACAGGCGGTGAGGCCGGCCGCCTCGATCAGGTCGACGGCGCCGACCAGTTCCTCGGCGGTGCGCACCAGCCACCAGGGCGGGGTGGGCAGTCCGGCGGCGGCGATCGCCGCGTAGCCGTCGGCCTTGCTCCCGAAGGCGGCGATCGCGGTGGGCGGCGGGCAGGCGAGGGCGGTGCCGACGGCCTCGAACTCGTGGCGGTGCAGGGATATCGCGAGCTGGTGCAGCCGGGGCACGAACACGTCGACGCGGTGGCGGGCGCAGTGGTCGAGGGCGTAGGCGACGTAGGCGTCGGGGGTGAGGTCGGCGGGTTCCAGGCCGGCGGTGTCGGCGGCGGCGAGGACGGGGGAGTCGGGGTCGACGTGGGTCGCGTGGACCCGGACGGCGCGGGGGGCGGCGTGCAGCTGTTCGATGAAGAACACGTTCTCGGCGTACGTGCGGTTGAGCCAGACGGTGACGGGGGCGCTCAAGGGGGCTCCCAGGGCAGGGGTGAACGAGGAGGAAGGGCTGTGGTTCGGCCGCATTCGTCCTGGCTCCGTGGCCCTTTGAGGTGGCACCCTAGCGGCCGGTCGAACGGGCCCGAACGCGGGGTGGGTCCGTCGTGGGTCCGCCGGGCGACGGCCGAGGGGGCGAACCGGACCGTCCTGTTCCGGAACGCATTGGATCACTTGATCGATTCAATATCGATCAGACATTCTATTCGTACTATTTTTTCGGTTATTCCGACCACTCGAAAGAGTGATTGCGGCAGCCCTCCGAATGGGCCCACCATGATTGTTGCAAGTTGCAAGGCGACACTTCATCGGGTACGGGTACGCGAAGGGCTCCCTATGTCGACCGAAACCAACGTCGGTATTCCTGCACCGGGCGGTGAAGCGCAGACCCGGGACCAGCAGAGTCTCGCGACCGCGGCCGCGCGCAACCTGGCGACGACGACCAAGTCCGCGCCGCAGATGCAGGAGATCAGCCCCCGTTGGCTGCTCAGGACGCTCCCCTGGGTCCAGGTCTCGGGCGGCACCTACCGGGTCAACCGTCGGCTGCGCCACGCCGTCGGCCGCGGCCGGGTGAGCTTCGACCGGACGGGCAGCGAGGCCCGGATCCTGCCCCAGACCCTGCGCGAGGTGCCGGTCCTGCGGGGCTTCCCGGACGACTCCGTGCTGGAGGAGCTGGCCGGGCGCTTCGTCCAACGCGAGTTCTCCGCGGGTGAGGTCCTGGTCGCCGCCGGAGCGCCGATCGACGAGGTCTTCATCATCGCGTACGGGAAGCTCAACCGGTTGGGAACGGGCAAGTACGGCGAGGAGACGGTGGTCGGCACCCTGGCCGACGGCGACCACCTCGGCGACGAGGCGCTCCGGCAGGAGAACGGCGACTGGCCGTACACCGTCCGGGCGGCCACCGCCGGCACCGTACTGTCGCTGCGCTGGGCCGACTTCCAGGAGCTCGTCGACCGCTCCGACGCCCTCCAGCTGCAGATCATGGAGTACCTGGAAGGCTTCCAGCAGCCGCAGAACAAGCACGGCGAGGCCGCGATCGGCCTCTCCGCCGGCCACCACGGCGAGTACGAACTCCCCACCGCCTTCGTGGACTACGAGCTCAGGCCGCGCGAGTACGAGCTCAGCGTCGCCCAGACGGTGCTCAAGGTGCACTCCCGGGTCGCCGACCTCTACAACCAGCCGATGAACCAGACCGAGCACCAGCTCCGGCTGACCGTCGAGGCGCTGCGCGAGCGCCAGGAGCACGAGCTGATCAACAACCCGGAGTTCGGTCTGCTCCGGAACGCCGACCACGAGCAGCGGATCCAGACCCACTCCGGCCCGCCCACCCCGGACGACATGGACGAGCTGCTGAGCCGCCGCCGCGGCACCAAACTCTTCCTGGCCCACCCGAGGGCCATCGCCGCCATCGGCCGCGAGTGGAACCGGCGCGGCCTCTACCCGGACACCGTCGAGCTGCAGGGCCGCCGGGTCCTCGGCTGGCGCGGAGTGCCGCTCCTCCCGTGCAACAAGATCCCGATCACCGGTGGCGGCACCACATCGATCCTCGCGATGCGTACCGGCGAGGACAACCAGGGTGTCATCGGTCTGCACCAGACCGGAATTCCGGATGAAGTCGAGCCGAGCCTTTCGGTGCGATTCATGGGAATCGACGAGAAGGCCATCATTTCCTATCTGGTGAGCGCCTACTACTCGGCCGCGATTCTGGTGCCGGACGCCGTCGGCGTGCTGGAGAACGTCGACATCGCCCACCGCCAGGACTGACCGGGTCGGCCGGGACCGCGTCGTCCGTCCGGTCGGGGAACCACCCCCGGCCGGACGGCGCCCCTGACGGTCCCGGCCCGCCGCAGGGCCCGTCCGCCACCGGGCCGGCCCGTCGTACCACCAAGGGGGAGGACCCATGGGAATGTTCACGCTGGAGCGCGACCATCGTGAGGGGCACGAGGCACGGGACGTCCTCGCGCGCACCCGCACCCTGGTCGACCCGGTGCTGCGGGCGGCCGTCGACTCGCTGCCCGGCACCATGCGCCGGGTGGCCGGCTACCACTTCGGCTGGTGGGAGGCGGACGGCTCGCCGTCGGCCGCGCCCTCCGGGAAGGCCATCCGGCCCGCCCTGGTGCTCGCCGCCACCCAGGCCCTCGGCGGGGACCCGGCCAAGGCCACCGCCGCCGCGGCCGCCGTCGAGCTGGTGCACAACTTCACGCTGCTGCACGACGACATCATCGACCGGGACGAGACCAGGCGGCACCGCCCCACCGCCTGGCTGGTGTTCGGCACCACCGAGGCCATCCTGGCCGGCGACGCGATGCACTCGCTGGCCCTGCGCCTGCTGGCCGAGGACGGCCACGCGGTGTCGGGTGACGCCGTCCGCCGGCTGGCCGACTGCGTGGTGGAGCTGTGCGAGGGACAGCAGATCGACTGCGCCTTCGAGCAGCGCAGCGACGTCTCGCTGACCGAGTGCCTGGCGATGGCCGAGGCCAAGACCGGCGCCCTGCTCGGTACCGCCTGCGCGCTGGGCGCCCGGTACGCGGGCGGCTCCGAGGAGGCCGCGCAGGCGCTGGACGGCTTCGGCCGGGAGATCGGTCTGGCCTTCCAGCTGATCGACGACCTGATCGGCATCTGGGGGGACCCGGAGGTCACCGGCAAGCCGGTCGGCGCGGACCTCCTGGTCCGCAAGAAGTCGCTGCCGGTGGTCGCCGCGCTCCGCTCCGGGACGCCCGACGGGGACCGGCTGGCGGAGCTGTACGCCCTGGAACGGCAGTTGACCGCCGAGGAGTTGGCGAGCTGCGCGGCCGCCGTCGAGGGTGCGGGCGGGCGGGCCTGGGCCCAGAGCGAGTCCTGTGAGCGGATGGCGGCGGCGATGTCCCAGCTGGCCCTCGCGGTGCCCGAGCCCTCGGCGGCCGACGAGCTGCTCGCGCTCGCCGAGCTGGTCACCCGCCGGACCCACTGAGGCCGGGCGACGCCGCCGGGGGAGCGGGCACCCCGCTCTCCCCGGGGCCGGGACCGAGGCGGCGACACCGGACCGAGGCGGCGACACCGGGGCCGGGACCGAGGCGGCGACACCGGGGCCGGGACCGAGGCGGCGACACCGGGGCCGGGACCGAGGCGGCGACACCGGGGTCGGAACCGGTCCGCCGCCCGCCGCCGTCAGGCCGAAGCCTCCAGCAGCCGCTGTTCCTTCGCCGGCTCGATGCCGTGGATGATCCGGCCGCGCTTGCGCCCGTCCGACTCGGTGTCCTCGGCCGGTCCGCGCCGGCGCAGCCAGTCCCAGGTGTCCCGGGCGGTCTCGGCGAAGGGCCGGCAGCGCAGTCCGGCCGCCTCCGCCCGTCCGGAGTCGACCCGCCAGGTCCCCGCCGACTCGGCCCCCTCGGGCAGCCAGAGCGGCAGTTCGCTCCACGGCTGGACGCTGTCCGGCCCCTCCTTCAGCAACCGCTCGTCCGGGACCCAGACCAGCTCGACGTCCGCGCCGCCGGCCACCGCCGCGCACCCCGCCAGGAACTCCCCGTAGGTGAGCAGGTCGGGCGGCGCCGTGGTGAGGAAGCTCCCGGTGGTGCCCGCCGTCAGCAGGTCCAGTCCGAAGGCCGCGAAGTCCCGGACGTCGATCAGCTGCATCGGCCGGCCCGGCTCGCCCGGTGCCAGTACCCGGCCGCCCCGGGCCATCCGCTCCAGCCACCAGGGCAGTCGGCCGCCCCGCTCGTACGGGCCGATCAGCAGGCCGCTGTTGAGGATCAGCGCGCGGTCGGCGCCGAAGTACTCCAGGACGGCGCGCTCGCACCCCGCCTTGAGCGCGGCGCTGAACTCCTGCCCGGGCGGGGTGTCGGCGGGGCAGGGGTGCAGCGGTGAGGTCTCGTCGACGGCCCGGGCCGGCCAGTCGGCGAAGGCGTGGACGGAGGAGATCAGCGTGTAGTGGCCGACGCGGCCGTGCAGCAGCCTGGCTGTGGCCGCGGCCTGGGCGGGCTGCTGGGCCGAGGTGTCGACCACGGCGTCCCAGTGCCGGCCCTCGACCAGCCGCGCCAGGTCCTCGGCCGAGTCGCGGTCGCCGCGGACGGCCTCGACGTCGGACAGGTCGGCGGCCGTGCGGCCGCGGTTGAAGGTGGTGACGTGGTGGCCCCGGGCGAGGGCCTCGGAGGCGAACGCCCGTCCCAGGAAGGAGGAGCCGCCGAGCAGAAGGATCTTCATACCGGCAAGGCTGTCCCGGTCAGTCGCTCCGCATACCGCCGTTCGCCCTGGGCGGAGGCCCGCCCTCCGGACACCCCGCTCCCGCGGCCGTCCCTCCGTCCCCGTCCGTCCCCCTCCGCGCCCGTCCGCCTCCTGCCGCCGCCACCGGGATGCCGCCCCCCGGAGACCCGCATAGCATCCGATCTGTACCGATATCTACGTCATGCCCCCGAGGCCCGACGCAGGGGAGAGCGGCACCATGGTCAACCCGGCACTCGTGGACCCGGACACCATCCGCGCGACCGCCGCCCGGGCGTGGATCCGTGGCTGGCCGATCCTGCAGAACTACCGCACCCTCTACACCCAGGCGCTGGACGACGCGGACCCCCGCTACGTCGGCGGTTTCGGCGTCTTCCGGCACTACCCGAACCCCTTCACCCCGGCCAATACCGATGTCGTCACCCCCAACAACGACACCCCCTGCTCCTGGGCCTGGCTCGACCTGCGGACCGAGCCCTGGGTGCTCTCGGTGCCCGCGACGGACCGCTACTACGTCCTGCCGGTTCACGAGCTGGACACCGTCTACGCCGGGTTCGTCGGCTCCCGGAGCACCGACCGGGAGGCCGGCGACCACCTGGTGGCCGGCCCGGACTGGCACGGCGAGCCGCCGCCCGGCATCAGGAGCGTGATCCGCGCGGCGACCCGGCTGGTCGGCATCGTCGGCCGCACCCAGTCCGACGGGTCCTCCCCTGAAGCCGTCCGGGAGCTCGGCGCGATCCAGCAGGGCTACCGCCTCCGCCCGTTGCACGAGTACACCGGCGACCCGGAGCCCGAGCCGGCCCCGCAACCGGTCTGGCCGGTCTGGCGCGAAGAGGCGCTGGACACCGTCGAGTTCCTCTCCTACCTCGACTTCCTGCTCGGCTTCTTCCCGGTCCTGCCCGCCGAGGCCGAACTGCGCGGCCGGCTGACCGACCTCGGCGTCGACGGCCGGGGCGAGTTCGAACCGGCCGCGCTGCCCCTCGCGGTCCGGGCCGAGATCGAACGCGGTATCGCCGACGGCAAGGCCGAACTCGCCCGCGCCGCCGCGCGCACCGAGTCCTCGGTCGGGCTCTTCGGTACCCGCGACCGGATCGGCACCCGGTACCTGGACCAGGCCGTCGGCGCGCTCACCGGCCTGTACGGGCTGCCCGTCGAGGAGGCCTGGTACGGCGCCTGGCAGGCGGACAGCGAGGGGGAACGGCCGCCCGACGCGCGTCGGCACGACCACCTGCTGCGCTTCCCGGCGGACGGACTGCCGCCCGCCCGCTACTTCTGGTCCGTCACCATGTATGCGCTGCCCGGCCGCCAACTGGTCGACAACGCCCTGGACCGCTACGCGATCGGCGACCGCACCCCCGGCCTGGTCCGGGTCTCACCCTCCACCTGTGCCACGAACGGCCCGCCGACCCGGACGAGGCCGCCAACTGGCTGCCCGCGCCCGACGGCCCGTTCACCGCGGTGCTGCGCGTCTACGGCCCGGACGGGGCGGTGCTCGACGGCCGCTGGACGCCGCCCCCGCTCGTCCGGCGCTGACCCGCCGGCCACCACCGGTCCGAGCCAGGGCCCGGGAAGGACGCCCCCATGACCCAGCCCGAGCTGGAGGCCATGGCCGCCGACGCCTATGTCTACGGCTATCCGCTGGTCGCCGGCCTCACCATGCTCGACCGCTTCGTCGACGGCGGCCTGGGCGTCCTGCCGCCCGCCCCGTTCAACCGCTTCGCCCACGCCGCCCGCCGGGCGGGCCCCGAGGACGACTTCGGCTCCGCCAACGTCGACGTCCTCTACTCGGTCGCCCCGCTGGACCTCTCCGAGGGGCCGCAGCTGCTGCGGGTTCCCGAGGCCGGACCGGCCTACTACGTGCTGCAGTTCGTCGACGCGTGGACCGCCAACTTCGCCTACATCGGCAGCCGCGCCACCGGCACCGCCGCCCAGACCTGGCTGATCGTCCCGCCCGGGTGGCACGGCACCCCGACCGATCCGGACCGGGTGATCGTCGCGCCGACGACCGTCGCCGTCCTCGTCGGCCGGTTCGCCTGCGCCGGCCCGGACGACCTGCCCCGGGTGCGGGCGCTCCAGGCGGGGCTGGTCCTCGAACCGATGGAGCCGGGCGGCCTCGCCGCCGGACTGCCGGCGCCGGACCCCGAGGTGCCCGAGCGGCTGGCCTTCTTCGAACGGCTCCGGGTCTGGGCGGCCGCCTTCCCGCCGGCCGAGCCCGACCTGGACTACCAGCAGCGGTTCGCGCCGCTCGGCCTGCTCGACCCCGGGCCCTCCCCGTACCGCAGGGCCGTCCCGGACTGGACGCTCGCCCTGGCGAGCGGCCTCGCCGCCGGACGCGAACGGGTCGAGGACGCCACCCGGCCGCCCGAGGACCACCCGGCCGGCGAATGGCGGGCGGCGCTCCACCTGTTCGACCACAACGTCGACTTCCTCGGCCCGGGCACCCTGGACGGCCCCGAGTGGCGGATCGCGGACCGCCGCGCCGCCTACCTCAGCCGGGCCGCCGCCGCCCGGGCCGGCCTCTGGGGCAGCCACGCCTACGAGGCGCTGTCGGCGGCCACCACCGAGGACGCCGACGGCCGCCCGCTGGACGGCGCCCACCACTACGCCCTCCACTTCCCGCCGGACGGCCTGCCGCCCGTGGCGGCCTTCTGGTCCCTCACCGTGTACGGCCTGCCCGACCACCGCCTGGTGCCCGACCCGGGCGGCCGGTACGCGATCGGCGACCGCACCCCGGGCCTGGTCCGTGACCCGGACGGCGGTCTCACCCTCCACCTGTGCCACGGGTCTCACCCTCCACCTGTGCCACGAACGGCCCGCCGACCCGGACGAGGCCGCCAACTGGCTGCCCGCGCCCGACGGCCCGTTCACCGCGGTGCTGCGCCTCTACTGGCCGGGCCCGGCGGCCCTGGACGGCTCGTACCGCGTCCCGCCGCTGCGCCGGCGGTAGCGGGGGCCGACGGGCCGCCCGGGGCGGCTCAGTGCGGCGTGGGGCCCGTGGAGGCGGGCGGCCCGGAGGGAGCGGCGGTGGACGGGGACGGGGACGGGGTCGCCGACCCGGTCGGGCTCGGCGTGGACGTGGGGGCCGGCGTGGGCGTCGTGGTCGGCGTGGGCGTCGCGGTCGGGGTGGCGCCGCCGGTCGGGGTCGTCGTCGGGGCCGGGGTGGCCGTCGGCGAACCGGTGGGTGCCGGCGTGCCGGACGGGGTCGGCCCGCCGGTGGGGGTGGGACTCGGCGCGGCGGTCGTTTCGCCGGTGCCCGGCTCGGCCGGGGCCGAGGTGGACCCGCCGCGGTGCTGCGGTCCGCCTTCCAGGGTGACCACGGCCTGCGAGGGCGGCAGCGCGATCCGGGCGGTCCAGCGGGTCGCCGGGGCGAGGTCCTCGTCGACGCTGACGATCACCGTGATCCGCTGCCCGGGCGCGAGCGTCCCGGAGTCGCGGCTGAGCCGCAGCCAGGACGCGTCCACCACGGCGTGCCAGCGGATCTCGGTGCCGCCGGAGTTGGTGAGGGTGAGCACCGTCCGGTTGCCGTACTCGCCCGCCTCGACGGTCAGCAGACCGGACGGTACGGGCGCCCCGTTCGAGGGGGTGCCCGGGCCGGACGGCAGGACCGCCGCCCCGCCGACGGGGGCCGGTGCCGCGACCAGGGTGGGGCTGGCGAGCGGGGTCGCACCGTGGGCCGGGACCGGGATCAGCGGGCCCTGGATCCCGGGGAGCAACGTTTCTGCACTGAGCGGCCCCGCCCCAGCGAGCTCCATCCCGGCCACCGCGGGTCCGGCGCCCCGGCCCGTGGTCCCGCCGATTCCGCCGGTCCCTCCGGCCGCGCCGATCACGGCGCCGAGCACCGTGCCGTCCACCGGGACGGCCGAAGCCTCCGGGCCCCGGCCCGCCGTACCGTCCGCCGCGTCCCCGGGACGCCGCCCGCCCGCCGGGCGCCCGTCGCCCTCGACCCGGACCGAGGAGACCGCCGCGGCCGTCCCCGGCCCGCCGCCGCTCCGGTGTCCGGCCCACAGCGCGACGACCGGCGCGGCCAGGACGGCCGCCAGCACGCCGGTGGTCACCACCCGGCGCCGCACCGTGGGCCCGCGCCCGGAGTCCGGCGCGCGGTGGCGGGGGAACCCGCCCTGGTCGAAGCGGAGCCCCGGCTCGGTCACCGGGTGCGGCGTGCCCGCCCGCCGCCCGGTCGGCTCCCGGGCCGCCGACGGCAGGAACGCCGGGGTGTCCGCCGGGGTGCCGGACCCGCCGGCCGGGGAGCCCGCCGCACCCGGCCCCGGGCCGGACCCCGACCCCGCCGGCGCGGTGAGCACCGGCAGCCCGGACAGCCCCGGGCCCTGCGGCACCTCGCCCGCGACCCGCTCCGCCGTCCCCCGGCAGGTCGGGCAGTCCACCACGTGCTGCACCAGCTCGCGGCGGAGCGCCGGGCCGAGCACCCAGTCCCGCCAGCTCTCCGCCCCGGCGCCGCCGAGCCGGTCCAGTTCGGGGCAACTGCCCACGCCGAGCACCAGCAGGGCGGCCCTGGTCCGGTCGACCTCGGCCCGCGCGGAGGCGAGCAGCACCCGGACGGTGTCGAAGGGCTGCCCCAGGACGGCGGCCACCTCGATCGGGCTGAGCCGGTGGCGGACGGCCAGCTCCAGCGCCTCGCGCTGCTCGGGATCGGTGCCGGCCGCCTCGGGCCAGGCCAGTGAGGCCAGCTCGCGCCGCCGCCGGACCGCCTCCGCCCCGCTGTCGCCGCCCGCGCCCGCCGCGTCCCTGCCCGTCCCGGCCGCCCGGATCCCGCGCGCACTGACCGCCGCATCCGCCGTACCGGTGTCCGGACCGCCCTGCGGGCCGTCCGCCAGCCGCCGCAGGCAGCAGTACCGGGCCAGCGAGTAGAGCCAGGCCCGGAGCAGCCCGGGCTCGGCCAGCCGGGCGCCGTGCCGCACCGCCAGCTCGCGCACCTCCCGCAGGGCGGCCGCCGCGGCCTCGTGCTCGCACAGCACCGAGAGGCAGTAGGTGAAAAGGCCGTCGACCTGTCGCTCGTATGCCGCGAGGACGGCGTCGCGCGGCCCTTCCGTACTCGTCGTCACCCGTCCGACGGTAGAGACGGCGGCGGCCCGGCCCGGGCCATTCCGCCCGGTTGTACTTCTTTCGGGTAACAACATCGCTCATTCGTGGACCCGCTCCCCCTCCCGCCCCCGCGCGTCCCCGGCCCGGCCGCGCCCCGCGTTGTCGTACCCGGGCGCTACGGTGACCGCATGGCTGCCCGTACCAAGACCACCGCCAAGCCGCGCCCGGCGTACCGCTGCACCGAGTGCGGCAACCAGCTGCCCAAGTGGGTCGGCCGCTGCCCGGAGTGCAACGCCTGGGGCACGGTCGAGGAGTACGGCGCGGTGCCGATCCGGACGACGGCCGCCGGGCCGGTCAGCTCGCCCGCCCGTCCGATCGGCCAGGTGGACGGCCAAGTGGCGACGGCCCGCTCCACCGGCGTGCCCGAGCTGGACCGGGTGCTCGGCGGCGGCCTGGTCCCGGGCGCCGTGGTGCTGCTGGCCGGCGAGCCCGGTGTCGGCAAGTCCACCCTGCTGCTGGACGTCGCGGCCAAGGCCGCCAGTGACCGGCACCGCACGCTCTACGTCACCGGCGAGGAGTCGGCCGGCCAGGTGCGGCTGCGCGCCGACCGGATCAACGCGCTCTCCGACCATCTCTACCTGGCCGCCGAGTCCGACCTCGGCGCCGTCCTCGGCCACATCGAGGCGGTCGGCCCCGGCCTGCTGATCCTGGACTCGGTGCAGACCATCGCCTCCGCCGAGCTGGACGGCGCGCCCGGCGGCCCGGCCCAGGTCCGCGAGGTGGCCGGCGCGCTGATCCGGGCGTCCAAGGACCGGGGCATGGCCACCCTGCTGGTCGGCCATGTCACCAAGGACGGCCAGATCGCGGGCCCCCGTCTGCTGGAGCACCTGGTGGACGTCGTCCTGAGCTTCGAGGGCGACCGCCACGCCCGGCTGCGGATCATCCGCGGGATCAAGAACCGGTACGGCGCGACCGACGAGGTCGGCTGCTTCGAGCTGCACGACGAGGGCATCGAGGGCCTGGCCGATCCGTCCGGCCTCTTCCTGACCAGGCGTGACAAGCCGGTGCCCGGGACGTGCCTGACCGTGACGCTGGAGGGGAAGCGCCCCCTGGTCGCCGAGGTGCAGGCACTGATGGTGGATTCGCAGATCCCCTCGCCCCGCCGGACCACCTCCGGCCTGGAGTCGCCCCGGATCGCGATGATCCTCGCCGTGGTCGAGCGCCACGGCGGCGTGAAGCTCGGCAAGCAGGACATCTACACCGCCACCGTCGGCGGCGTGAAGCTCTCCGAGCCCTCGGCGGACCTCGCGATCGCCCTCGCGGTGGCCAGCTCCTCCTCGGACACCCCGCTGCCCAGCAACCTGGTCGCGATCGGCGAGGTCGGCCTGGCCGGTGAGGTGCGGCGGGTGACGGGTGTGCAGCGGCGGCTGGCCGAGGCGCACCGGCTGGGCTTCACCCACGCGCTCGTCCCGCCGGACCCGGGCAAGGTCCCGCCGGGCATGAAGGTGGTCGAGGTGGCGGACATCGGCGAGGCGCTGCGCGCGCTCCCGGGCCGCCGTCGGGCCGCCGCGAAGCCGAAGGGTGAGGCCCCGTCGGCGCCGCCGGCCCCCCGGGCGCACCGGCCGGCGGCCTACCCGGAGGAGCTCATGGAGGGGTGGGAGCCGCTCGACTCCGACGAACTGCACTGACCCAAGCCCTGTCGTTGCCGCACGCAGTTAGACTTTCCCCTGTCTCATTGGTGATAAGGCAGTACTAAGCGACAGAGCAACAGACCGCAGGCCGGCGCCCCCCGCACGAGGCGCCCGGTACGGGGTCGACCGGAGGAGTCACGTGGCAGCCAGCGACCGGGCGGACAAGTCCTCCCGCGAGGAGGCCCTGCTGCGGGCCTCCCTCACCGCCATCGCCCCCGGCACCGCACTGCGTGACGGTCTGGAGCGGGTGCTCCGGGCCAACACCGGCGGTCTGATCGTGCTCGGATTCGACAGGACCGTCGAGCCGATCTGTACCGGCGGCTTCGTGCTCGACGTCGAGTTCACCGCGACCCGGCTGCGCGAGCTGTGCAAGCTCGACGGCGCCGTGGTGCTGGACAAGGACATCACCAAGATCGTCCGGGCCGGCGTCCACCTGATGCCGGACTCCACCATCCCGACCGACGAGACCGGCACCCGGCACCGCACCGCCGAGCGGGTCAACCGGCAGACCGGCTTCCCGGTGGTGGCGGTCTCGCACTCGATGCGGCTGATCGCCATGTACGTCAACGGCACCCGCCGGGTGCTGGAGGACTCCACCACCGTGCTGTCCCGCGCGAACCAGGCGCTGGCCACCCTGGAGCGCTACAAGCTGCGCCTGGACGAGGTGGCGGGCACGCTCTCCGCACTGGAGATCGAGGACCTGGTGACGGTCCGGGACGTCACCGCCGTCGCGCAGCGGCTGGAGATGGTCCGGCTGATCGCCACCGAGATCGCCGGCTACGTGCTGGAGCTCGGCATCGACGGCCGGCTGCTCTCGCTCCAGCTGGACGAGCTGATCGCGGGTGTGGAGCCGGAGCGCGAGCTGGTCGCCCGGGACTACTTCCCGGAGCGCGCCGCCAAGAAGGGCCGGACCGTCACCGAGGTCCTGGCCGACCTGGAGGCGCTGACCCACGCCGAGCTGCTCGACCTCACGACGGTGGCCAAGGCGCTCGGTTACTCGGGCACGCCGGAGTCGCTGGACTCGGCGGTCTCGCCGCGCGGCTACCGGCTGCTGGCCAAGATCCCGCGGCTGCCCAACACGGTGATAGAGCGCCTGGTGGAGCACTTCGGCGGACTGCAGAAGCTGCTGGCCGCCAGCATCGACGATCTGCAGACGGTCGAGGGCGTCGGCGAGACCCGGGCCCGCTCGGTCCGCGAGGGCCTGTCCCGCCTTGCCGAATCGTCCATCCTGGAGCGCTACGTCTGATCGGACGCGGCGCCACCCGGTGCCCGCACCCGGACACGCAGAAGGCCCGGACCGTGTGAACGGTCCGGGCCTCCTTCATGGTCCGAGGGACCCGCCTCAGTTCTCCAGGCGGATCGGGGAGCGGGCCGAGGCCTGGCCGCCGGAGAGGCCGGTGAGGTCGGCGACCACCAGGTAGTTGCCGGCCGGCGCGGGTGCCGGGTCGGCGGTCGCGCACTGCGGCTTGCTGCGGACCCGGTCCCAGCCGAAGGTCTCGGTCAGCCCGCCGTTGGCGGGGAGCTGGACCCAGGAGCTGTTCCGGTCGGCCGGGCAGTCGCCGGAGGACCAGATGCGCTCGCCGTTGCTGGCGGTGACGGTGATCGCGGAGGCGGTCCGGCCCAGGTCCACCCGGCAGTTGGTGGCGGAGGAGTTGTTGATGGTCAGCGCCAGCTTGGGCTTGTCCTTGGGCTGGTAGGAGTTCTGGGCGCTGGCCAGATTGAGCGTCACCTGGGAGGAGGCGCAGACCGGCAGGGCCATGATCTCGGCGGTGTTCACCGGCGGCTGGCCGCCCGCGCTGCCCGCGCCGCCGCCCGTACCGGCCGGAGTGCCGCCGCCCGAGGTGCTTCCGCCCGCGACCGCGCCACCACCCGTGCTGCCCGCGCCGCCGGTGCCGCCGCCCGCCGCCCCGCCGGTGGCGGGTGCCGGGGCGGTGCCGCCACCGGTCGTGCCACCGGTGCTCAGGCTGACGTCGCCGCCGCCGGTGCCGCCCACCGCGCCGCCGGAGGCGCTGCCGCCGCCACTGCCGCTGCCGGGCCGGGAGTTGTTGGCCGGTCCGCTCGGTGAGGCGCCCGGCGTGATCGCCTGGGCGGGCGTCTGGTTCTGGGTCGGTACGGCCTGTGCGGCCTTGTCCTTCGCCCCGTCGCCACCCCCGCCCTGATCGGTCATCAGCCAGATGACGAGGGCGGCGACCGCGACGGCGGCGACGATCACGACGACACGCCGACGCCAGTAGATCGAGGCCGGCAGCGGTCCTACGGGTTGACGGAGAGAGGGCACGCCCAAACTCTACGAGACAGTGTGTGCCCCTTGACGCACCAACACCGCACAGTCACCCCTTCCTTCACATGATCCGCCATTTGCGCCGTTCGGGCGAGGCTGAATGGGGTGTTTTGCACGCCGAAGCGGAACTTCATGATCCGCTTCGGCGGCCGGTCCGGGCGTGGGAGGATCGAAGGGCCATGGCTGCCAACACCGTCACCCCCGTTCTCCCCGCACCCGCCGGCCCCGCCGCACCGCCGGGCCCCGCCGCGCCCGCCGACGCGCTGCCGAAGCTCGGGCTGCCGCTGCCGGTCCTGCACGCGACAGTCCTCGACTGGTACGCGGCCAACGCCAGGGAACTGCCCTGGCGGACGCCGGACGCCTCGCCCTGGGCCGTGATGGTCAGCGAGTTCATGCTCCAGCAGACCCCGGTGAAGCGCGTCCTGCCGGTCTGGGAGACCTGGATGGAGCGCTGGCCCACCCCGGCCGACCTGGCCGCCGAGGCGCCCGGCGAGGCCGTCCGGATGTGGGGGCGGCTGGGCTACCCGCGCCGGGCGCTGCGCCTGCACGGGGCCGCGGTGGCGATCACCGAGAAGCACGGCGGCGAGGTTCCGGAGGACCACGCGACCCTGCTCTCGCTGCCCGGGGTCGGTGAGTACACCGCGGCGGCGGTGGCCTCCTTCGCCTTCGGCCAGCGGCACGTGGTGCTGGACACCAATGTCCGCCGGGTGTTCGCCCGCGCCGTGACCGGTGCCGAGTACCCGGCGCAGGCCACCACGGCGGCCGAGCGGCGGACCGCGACCGCGTTGCTGCCCGCCGCCGACCGCACGGCCGCCACCTGGGCGGTCGCCGTGATGGAGCTGGGCGCGCTGGTCTGCACGGCCCGGGGCCCGGAGTGCGGGGACTGCCCGCTGTTCACCTCCTGCGCCTGGCAGCGGGCCGGCCGCCCGCCCTACGATGGCCCGGCCCGGCGCGGCCAGACCTACGAGGGCACCGACCGCCAGGTGCGCGGCAAGCTGCTCGCGGTGCTCCGCGAGGCGCACGACGAGGTGCCGCAGGCCCGGCTCGACGCGGTCTGGCCGGACGCCGTGCAGCGCGCCCGCGCCCTGGACGGGCTGGTCGCCGACGGGCTGGTCGAGCCGGTCGAGCAGGGCGTCTACCGGCTGCCGCGGTAGCGCTCCCGACCCCGGGTACGACACGAGGGCCCCCGCCCGCCGGTTCGGCGAGCGGGGGCCCGGTGCGTTCCGGTGTCGGACCGGGTCAGATCGCGACGGCCTCGGTGTTGCCGACCGGGGCGTCCTTGCCGGCTTCGCCGTCCTTGGCGTCGGCGGGCGGCCCGCCGGCCCCGCGCAGCGGTACCTCCCGCATGAAGACCGCGGCGGCGACCGAGATCACGGCGGCGGCCGCACCCCAGAGGAAGACGGTGTGCATGCCGTTGGCCACCGCGTGGTGGTAGGCGTCCTGGACCGGCGCGGGCAGCGCCTTGAGCGCGTTCGGGCTCAGCTGGGCCGGGTCGCCGCCCTGCGCGGAACCCGCCCCGGCGGCCGAACCGAGCCGCTCGTTCATGGTCTCGGTGACCCGGTTGTTGAACAGCGCGCCGAACAGCGCCACGCCGAAGGAGCCGCCGATGGTGCGGAACAGGGTGGCGGTGGAGCTGGCCACACCCATGTCCTTGAGCTCGACGCTGTTCTGCGCGACCAGCATGGTGATCTGCATCAGGAAGCCCATGCCGGCACCGAGCACCACCATCCAGCAGGCGGAGACGAAGCCCGAGGTGTCGGTGGAGAGGGTCGACAGCAGCAGCATGCCGGCGGTCATCACGACGGTGCCGATGATCGGGTAGATCCGGTACTTGCCGGTCTTGGTCACCGCCTGGCCGACCACCAGGGAGATGACCAGCATTCCGAACATCATCGGCATCAGCAGCAGGCCGGAGTTGGTCGCCGAGGCGCCCTGCACGGTCTGCTGGTAGAGCGGCAGGAAGACGGTCGAGCCGAACATCACGAAGCCGACCACGAAGCCGATGATCGAGACCAGGGTGAAGTTCAGGTTCTTGAACAGCGACAGCGGCAGCATCGGCTCCTCGACCCGCTGCTCGACGTAGCAGAAGCCGATCAGGGTGGCCGCGGCCAGCGCGCTCAGGCCGAGGATCTGCTTCGAGCCCCAGGCGTACTCCTGGCCGCCCCAGGTGGTGATCAGGGTGAGCGAGGTGATGCCGGTGGTGAGCAGCAGCGCGCCGAGGTAGTCGATCCTGGCCTTGCTGCGGACCTTCGGCAGCTTCAGGGTGACCACGACGACGGCGAGCGCGACGGCGCCGAGCGGCAGGTTGATGTAGAAGGTCCAGCGCCAGTTCAGGTGGTCGGTGATGAAGCCGCCGACCAGCGGGCCGCCGATGGTGGCGAGTGCCATCACCGCGGCGAACATGCCCTGGTACTTGCCGCGGTCGCGCGGCGGGACCAGTGCGCCCATGATCGACATCACGCCGACCATCAGACCGCCGGCGCCCAGGCCCTGGAGGGCGCGGAAGCCGATGAGCTCCGTCATGTCCTGGGAGAGGCCGGAGAGCGCCGAGCCCGCCAGGAAGATCACGATCGAGGTGAGGAAGGTGCCCTTGCGCCCGTAGAGGTCGCCGAGCTTGCCCCAGATCGGGGTGGAGGCGGCGGTGGCCAGGGTGTAGGAGGTGACCACCCACGAGAGGTGCTCGGCGCCGCCGAGCTCGCCGACGATGGTCGGCATCGCGGTGCCGACGATCAGGCCGTCGAGCATGGCGAGCAGCATGGTGACCACCAGGCCGATCATGACCAGGCGGATCTCGCGGGCCGAACGGGGCTGCTCGTCCTCGGCCGGTTGCTTCTCGGGGGCCGCGTTGTCGGCCTTGGGGTGTGACATGGGTGGGACTCCCGGGCAGGGGGCGGGCGACCGGTGGGGCCTGCGGGAGCCCCCTTACTTGTCGCCCGGCTAGTTTGTGGACCGTGGGCACGGTAGGTTGTTCACTAGCCGGTCGTCAAGCCAGTTTTTCGGTGGACTCCCGGGGAAGGAAGAATGGGCGCACCAGTGGTCGCCGGCCGGGGCGCCCGCCGCTCATGCCGCGGCGGCCACGGGTCGCCGGGGACCGAACCACGACGCAGTCAGAGGCAGGCGATGGGCACGACGCAGAGCCCCCGTAGCGACACCCGGGCGCGCATCGTCGCGATCGCCCTGGAGCTCTTCTCCGAGCAGGGCTACGAGCGCACCTCGCTGCGGGAGATCGCGGACCGGCTGGGCGTCACCAAGGCCGCGCTCTACTACCACTTCAAGACGAAGGAAGACATCGTCCACGGCATCGTGGCGACCACCGCCGCGCCGATCGACGAGCTGATCACCTGGGGCCGCGAGCAGACCTGGACCCCCGAGGTGCGGGACGAGCTGATCCGCCGGTTCGCGGCCGGGATGTCCGAGCGGGCGCCGCTGCTGCGCTTCTTCCAGGAGAACCAGCCCGCGCTGCGCGACCTGCCGGCCGGTCAGGAGTTCCGGGACCGCATGATCGCCCTGGTCCGGCTGGTTCACGGCCCCGGGGCGAGCTTCGAGGACCGGCTGCGGGCGATGATGTCCCTGTTCACCATCAACTCGGCGCTCTTCCTGCTGCACCAGGACCGGCGGCCCGAGGTCGACCGCTACATCGGGGAGATCCCGGTCGCCGAGGCCACCCGCGAGGAGGCGGTCGAGGCGGCCCAGCACGTGGCGCTGGAGATCTGCCGGCTGATCGTCCGGCCCGCGCCGACGGACTGAGCCGCCCGAGGCGCGCCCCCCCGAGCCGCCCGTGAGCCCGAGCCCCCCCGCTGCCCGGGATCAGAAGTCGGTGACCCCGCGCGCGGCGAGGTAGGCGATCGGGTTGATCACCGCGCCGTACTGGTTGGCGGAGCGGATCTCGAAGTGCAGGTGCGGCCCGGTCGAGTTGCCGGTGTTGCCCGAGCGGCCGATCTGCTGCCCGGCCGCGACCTTCTGGCCCGGCGACACCGCGAGCGCCGACATGTGCGCGTACTGGGCGAAGCGGCCGTCGGCCAGCCGCAGCACGACCTCCTTGCCGTACGCGCCGTCCCAGCCGGCCGACACCACGGTGGCGTTGCCGACCGCGAGCAGCGCGGTGCCGGGGGAGACCGCGAAGTCCACACCGGTGTGGTACCCGGCCGCGTACTCGGGGTTGCGCACGCCGTAGGGGTTGCTGGTGGGCGCCCCCGGGATCGGCGCGGACCACTGCCGGGCCGGGGCCGGGGCCGGGGCCGGGGCGGGGGCGGGCGCAGGGGCGGCGGGCGCGGGGGCCTGCTCCGGCGCGGCGGGCTCCGGCTCGGCGGCGGGCTGCTGCCCCTCGGCCGGCGCCTGGTCGGCGGACGGCGCTGGTGCCTGGTCGGCCGACGGCGCCGGGGCCTCCGCCTGCGCGGTCAGCAGATTGGCGGCGATCGCCACCGAGTCCTGGGCCGAGGACTGCTCCGAGGGCAGGGTGTACGGGCTGGGGCCGGCGACCTGGACCAGCGCCGGGGCCGCGGCCGCCCCGTGCGGCGCGGTGAACACCGAGCTGCCGGGGGTGGTCGGGGCGATGGTCTGCGCCGAGGCGCTGACCGCGGCGGTGAGCACCAGTGCGCCGGTCAGGACGGCCGCCCCGGCCGCGGCGGCGGTGGTGGAGCGGTTCCGGTCGGTCTGCCGAAGGAAGGCGTCGGCGAGCCGGCACAAGGCCGGCCCCAGAGGCGGGACAGGAGACATCGGAACCTCACGAACACGTACGGGGGCAGCACGCTGAGCCCGTTCGGGCGTGCTGAGTGGGGGACCACTCAGGTGTAACCGTCACCGAGCGGAGCCCCAAACCGTGTGACGTACTACGGCGTGTAGTCATCATCGAGCCGGATATTCAAACCGACGGAGTAACGATCATGTGATCGGATGCTCCGTTCAGGGGATGAGGGCCGGCCCCGCACGCCCCGCCGTTCTACTACTCCCGCTCGTACCGCCCCCGGAGGCTGTGAGGAGCACCACCCGCCCGGCGTGTTTGGACCGTCCGGGTACAAAGAATCCGGCCCGCCCCCGCGGGTGCGGGAGCGGGCCGGATCGGCTCAGCGGTGCCTGGTCATGGACCGGGCGTCAGAGCTCGGTTCGATCAGTTGTCGACCGGGCGGACGCGGATCCAGGTCTCCAGGTAGTTCGAGGACTCGTTCTCGACCTCGATGCTGGTGCCCGTCTTCGGGACGATGACGCTGCTGTACTTGTTCTCGTTGGTCCAGTAGGACTTCAGGTCGGAGAACTCGTCGACGCCCTTGGACTTCGGGATGACCGTCTCGACGCCCGCCTTGTGCAGGGTCAGACCGTCGGTGCGGCGCGAGCCGAAGGTGGAGTCGTAGCCGTTGATGCGCGGGCGCATCAGCGAGCCGTCCTTCCACTTCAGCGGGGCCGGGTGCGAGTCGACCGGCAGGATCAGGCCCTGACCCGGGTGGTTGGTGACGTTGTTGTCGGTCTGCGACTCGTCCCAGTACCAGATCAGCAGACCGGCCTGGTACGGGTAGTGCTCCACCCAGCCCGGCTTGTCGGCGAAGCCGAAGTTGTACGGGCCGACCTTGAGGGTGCGGTCGTACGAGACGTACTGGCGGTTCTCCGCGATGTAGTACTGGTTGTAGTCGTTGGTGAACGAGCCGGTGGTCCGCGAGAAGCCCTTGGCGGTCCAGCCGTTGTCACCGTTCTCGGCACCGTCGGTGAAGACGTTGGCGCCGTCCGCGGTCACCGCGATGTCGTCCAGGGCCAGGCCCTTGAGGTGCAGACCGCCGTCGGTGGTGTAGCGGAAGCGGACCTTGACGGCCTTGCCGGCGTAGGCGTCCAGCGGGAAGGCGAGGTCGCCCCACTTGTCGCCCGAGTTGCCGGTCAGCGAGGCCTTGCCGGAGGGGTCCTTCGGCAGCGCGACGCCGTTGTAGGTGCCGTCGAGGGCGGTCCAGTTGGCGCCACCGTCGGTGGAGACCTCGGCGTAGCCGTAGTCGAAGTCCTGCTCGATGTCGTACCAGGCCTTGGCCGACAGCGCGGCCTTGGCCTTGCCGGTCAGGTCGACGTCGCGGGTCAGCGAGACGTTCAGGTCGTCCGCGCTGCCGCTCCACCACTCGTTGGCGCCCGCGAAGGGCTTGTTGATGGTGGTGGTGACGGCCTTCTTCGGCAGGTCGACGACGAGCGCCTGCGGGAGCGCGCTGTTGTACTCGGCCGGGCCGATGTGGTGGGTCGACTCGGTGCCGGCCTTGGCCTTGTCGAACTTCAGCCAGCCGAGCTTGAGCTTGCTCCAGGCGTCGAGGTCGTTCGGCATGTCGCCGATCGAGTTCTTGCCCTCGCCGAGCCAGGAGCCGGACGACATCAGCGACCAGAAGCCGACCGAGTTGTCGATGCCGCTGCCGGAGGTGTCGTAGAGGTCCGGCAGACCGAGGTCGTGACCGTACTCGTGGGCGAAGACACCGAGGCCGCCGTTCTCGGGCTGCATGGTGTAGTCGCCGACCCAGACGCCGGTGCCGCCGACGGGGGTGCCGCCGAGCTTGTTGGTGGCCGGACCGGTGGTGCCGGCGCCGGTGCCGTAGGCGTACGAGCGGTGGGCCCACAGGGCGTCAGTGCCCTGCTTGCCGCCGCCCGCCGACTGGTCCTCACCGGCGTGCACGATCTGGAAGTGGTCGATGTAACCGTCCGGCTCGTTGAAGTTGCCGTTGTGGTTGTAGTCGTACCGGTCCCACAGGTCGTACTGCGCGATGGCGGCCTTGATCTGCTCGTCCGTCTGGCCCTTGGCCTTCTGGTCGGCGACCCAGGTGTTGATCGCGTCGCGGATCAGGTCCTGCGCGTTGGCGCAGACGTGCTGGCCGCAGTAGTCCGAGCCGTAACGGGCCTCGTTGTACTTGACCTTCACCCAGTCGGTGACCTGGCCGTCGACCGAGTAGCGGCCCGAGGACTGCTTCTCGTAGTAGGTCTTCAGCGAGTCGCCGGCCTTGTTGAAGTACAGGTCCTGGTAGTGCTGCTGGTTGTAGTCAGCCTGCCAGAGGGTGGAGTTGTTGGTCGCAGCGTCCGGCTTCTCGATCTGGTTGCGCTGCGGGCCGGGCTGGCCGCCGTACTTGATCTTGCCGTCCGGCGTCTTGGTGGTGCTGTCCACCTCGTCGCCGAACTCCACCAGGATGGTGAAGATCTTGTCCGTGCGCTCACGGGCCAGCTCGACGTACTTGTCCTTGCCCAGCTTGATGCTGGAGCTGCCGCCGTGCTGCTCGATCTTGGCGGTGCCGGCGAGCAGCTGCTCGGTGGCGGCCTTCTGCTCGGCCTCGACCTTCTCGGTCAGCGGGCCGGGAATGTTGTGCTCAGTGCTGGTCTGAACGGCGTCGGCCGGGTCCTGCAGGACGGGGGCGGCGCCGGCGGCGACCGCCGTGCTCGGGAGCAGTCCCGCGCCGAGCGCGGCTATGACCGCCGCGACTGAGGCGGCCGAAGCGGCTTTCCTGGTCATCTTCAACGTTGTGACGTCCTCCCCAAACCGTCCGGCTCTTGGCCTTCCGGTAAACCAATGAAAGACAGGTGGACGACATTTGATCCAAGCGTGGACGGAAAAGATAGACCTTGACCGTGACATGGCCACAGCGCTATCCTCCGCGACTCCGTATCAGCTGACGTGCTGTCAACAACATTGTCATTAAAGATGACCGCAGCTTCGATCGCACCCGCACCGGCCCCCGTTCAGGCCAGCGACCTGCCGGTTCGTGGTTCGGATCACAGTTTCGACGGGGGTACGGAAAACGGTTTGGGCCCCCGGCGCGAACGCCGGGGGCCCAAACCGTTGCTGTTGTCTGTTAAATGTTGCTACTTCGTCAGGTCAGGACCCGGCGAGGCGACGGCGGCCGGAGTGTCCGCGACCGCGGACTTCTCCTCGCCGCGGAAGGTGAACTTCGCTTCCTTGCCCTCGCCCTCGACACCGACGACCACGATGTGGCCGGCCCGCAGCTCGCCGAAGAGGATCTTCTCGGAGAGGTGGTCCTCGATCTCGCGCTGGATGGTCCGACGCAGCGGCCGGGCGCCCAGGATCGGGTCGTAGCCGCGCTTGGCCAGCAGCTGCTTGGCCTCCACGCTGAGCTCCAGGCCCATGTCCTTGTCCTTGAGCCGCTCGTCCACCTTGTCGATCATGAGGTCGACGATCTGGATGATGTCTTCCTCGGACAGCTGGTGGAAGACCACGATGTCGTCGACGCGGTTCAGGAACTCGGGCCGGAAGTGCTGCTTGAGCTCCTCGCTGACCTTCGCCTTCATCCGGTCGTACCCGGTCTGGGTGTCGCCCTGGGCCGCGAAGCCCAGGTTGAAGCCCTTGGAGATGTCCCGGGTGCCGAGGTTGGTCGTCATGATGATGACGGTGTTCTTGAAGTCGACCACGCGGCCCTGGGAGTCGGTCAGGCGACCGTCCTCCAGGATCTGCAGCAGCGAGTTGAAGATGTCCGGGTGGGCCTTCTCCACCTCGTCGAAGAGGACGACGGAGAACGGCTTGCGGCGCACCTTCTCGGTGAGCTGGCCGCCCTCCTCGTAGCCGACGTAGCCGGGGGGCGAGCCGAAAAGCCGGGAGACGGTGTGCTTCTCCGAGAACTCCGACATGTCCAGCGCGATCAGCGCGTCCTCGTCGCCGAAGAGGAACTCGGCGAGCGTCTTGGACAGCTCGGTCTTACCGACGCCGGACGGGCCGGCGAAGATGAACGAGCCGCCGGGGCGCTTCGGGTCCTTGAGGCCCGCACGGGTGCGCCGGATGGCCTGGGAGAGCGCCTTGATGGCGTCCTTCTGGCCGATGACGCGCTTGTGCAGCTCGTCCTCCATGCGCAGCAGCCGGGAGGTCTCCTCCTCGGTCAGCTTGAAGACCGGGATGCCGGTGGCGGTGGCCAGGACCTCGGCGATGAGCTCCTCGTCGACCTCCGCGACGACATCCATGTCGCCGGCCTTCCACTCCTTCTCGCGCTTGGCCTTGGCCTGCAGGAGCTGCTTCTCGTCGTCGCGCAGGGACGCGGCCTTCTCGAAGTCCTGCGCGTCGATCGCGCTCTCCTTCTCGCGGCGCACATCGGCGATCTTCTCGTCGAACTCGCGCAGGTCCGGCGGCGCGGTCATCCGGCGGATGCGCATCCGGGAGCCGGCCTCGTCGATCAGGTCGATCGCCTTGTCCGGCAGGAAGCGGTCCGAGATGTACCGGTCGGCCAGGGTGGCGGCGGCGACCAGGGCGGCGTCCGTGATCGAGACCCGGTGGTGGGCCTCGTAGCGGTCGCGCAGGCCCTTGAGGATCTCGATGGTGTGCGGCAGCGAGGGCTCGGCGACCTGGATCGGCTGGAAGCGGCGCTCCAGCGCGGCGTCCTTCTCCAGGTGCTTGCGGTACTCGTCGAGCGTGGTGGCACCGATGGTCTGGAGCTCACCGCGGGCCAGCATCGGCTTGAGGATCGAGGCGGCGTCGATGGCACCCTCGGCGGCGCCCGCGCCGACCAGGGTGTGCAGCTCGTCGATGAACAGGATGATGTCGCCGCGGGTGCGGATCTCCTTGAGGACCTTCTTCAGGCGCTCCTCGAAGTCACCGCGGTAGCGGGAGCCGGCCACCAGGGCGCCCAGGTCCAGCGTGTAGAGCTGCTTGTCCTTGAGCGTCTCCGGGACCTCGCCCTTGACGATCGCCTGGGCCAGGCCCTCGACCACGGCGGTCTTGCCGACGCCGGGCTCACCGATCAGGACCGGGTTGTTCTTGGTGCGGCGGGACAGCACCTGCATGACCCGCTCGATCTCCTTCTCGCGCCCGATCACCGGGTCGAGCTTGGCCTCGCGGGCGGCCTGGGTGAGGTTGCGGCCGAACTGGTCCAGGACCAGCGAGGTCGACGGGGTGCCCTCGGCCGGACCGCCGGCCGTGGCCGACTCCTTGCCGCCGGGGGTCTGGTAACCGGAGAGCAGCTGGATGACCTGCTGACGGACCCGGTTCAGGTCGGCGCCCAGCTTCACCAGGACCTGGGCCGCGACGCCCTCGCCCTCGCGGATCAGGCCGAGCAGGATGTGCTCGGTGCCGATGTAGTTGTGGCCGAGCTGCAGGGCCTCCCGGAGCGACAGCTCCAGGACCTTCTTGGCCCGCGGGGTGAAGGGAATGTGACCGGACGGGGCCTGCTGGCCCTGGCCGATGATCTCCTCGACCTGCTGGCGAACGGCCTCAAGAGAAATCCCGAGGCTCTCCAGGGCCTTAGCGGCGACACCCTCACCCTCGTGGATCAGACCCAGGAGGATGTGCTCGGTGCCGATGTAGTTGTGGTTGAGCATCCGGGCTTCTTCCTGAGCCAGGACGACAACCCGCCGCGCGCGGTCGGTGAACCTCTCGAACATCGTTTATCGCTCCTCAGAGCGGTCGGGCAGTTCGGGGTCCGTCCCCGCCCTGTCCTTCCGCATGCTAGTCCCGCTCAGCGGCGCGGCCCACGGATTCGCTCCCCTCGCGGGGAGCGACATGCTGCGCGACCAGCCGACACCAATCCCAACCCGATGTTGGGAGACGGTGTTCCCGCACGCGGGCCGGATGCACCGGATACCGCTACGCCATCGGCGAACAACCGCCGCCGCGGCGCAGTCGGTGGGCGTCCGACCGGTCACGCGTACTGCCCCGGACGGGGTCGCGGACCCCGTCCATCTGCATTCATACCCGGTATCGGGGCGGTTCTCGCGCAGTTTCCGCGGTGGCGGTGTTCGCCTGGCGAGAAGTCGGCCGCCACTGACGGTCGGTCAGCCGCGGCCGCGGTGGCCGGTACGCCGTCCCGGTGGCGCCCGCGTTACCGCTTCGCCCTTCCAGCGTTGCACAGGCCGTGACCGTTCTGCCGCCCGGCCCGCTGCCCGAACGGGCGGCCGGGCCCGCGCCGGGCCGCCGAGGCGCCGTCCGGGCGTACGCCGCAGGGCGCGGAGGGAATCCCTCCGCGCCCCGCGCGTGTGCCGTGGACGCTTCGGCCGGTGCCCGGGGCACCGCACCCGTCCGGGCGGCCGGGCAGCGCCCGGATCAGGCCGCGTTGGCCTTCTCGTAGGCCTCGCGCACATTGCTGGGGACGCGGCCGCGGTCGTTGACCTCCAGGCCCTGCTCCTTGGCCCACGCGCGGATCTTGGCGGTGTCCGGGACGCTGCCGGACGGGCGCGGGGCGGCGCTGCGGCCCGCGCGGCGGGGGCCGGCGAGGCGGCCGCTCTGCTTGCGCCCCTTCTCGACGTACGGCGCCAGCAGACCGCGGAGCTTGTCCGCGTTGGCGCTCTTCAGATCGATCTCGTAGGCAACGCCGTCGAGGGCGAACGTCACCGTCTCGTCCGCCGACCCGCCGTCGAGATCGTCTTCAAGAATGACCTGCACCCTCTGTGCCACGGGCTTCCCTTTCCGCTAAACGACCCTTTGCCTAAGGAAAGGAAAGCGCCTTTCTCCGGAAAACACAAACCCCTGACCGTCCCGGGGGCGGCTCACAGGTGCAGCAGCATGCGCGAGTTGCCCAGCGTGTTGGGCTTCACCCGCTCCAGGTCGAGGAACTCGGCAACACCTTCATCGTACGAGCGGAGAAGTTCTTCATAGACATCCGTAGCGATCGCTGCCGGGTCTGTCGTACCATCATCGGTTTCCTGGACCTCTCCGATCTCCACGAAACCGTGTTTCGCGAAGAACGGGACCTCGAACGTCAAGCAGAAAATCCGACGGACGCCGAGCCAGCGGGCGGTCTGCAGCAGCTTCTCCAGCAGCAGGTGTCCGACGCCGTGGCCCCGGCAGGACTCGTCGACGGCGAGCGTGCGGACCTCGGCGAGGTCCTCCCACATGACGTGGAGCGCGCCGCAGGCCACCACCGTCCCGTTGTCGTCGCGTTCCGCGACCCAGAACTCCTGCACCGATTCGAACAGCATGACGGTGGGCTTGTCGAGCAGAATCCCGTCACGCGAGTAGCTGTCGATGAGCCTGCGCACTGCCCGCACGTCCGTGGTCCGCGCCCGGCGGATGGTGACCTCCATGGCCGGACGTTATCGTGCCGGCCCCGATCCGGTCTCCCCGGTATCCGGTCCGCTCCCGGGTCCGCTCTCCGGAGAATCCGGGGCCACCGGATCGGTCGGGAACAGAGCGGCCACCCGCAAGGCGTCCCGCAGCGCCTCCCGTTGCTCCGGCGACATCAGGCCGAAGAAGTGCACCAGGGCCGCGGCCGGATTGTCGCCGGTCGCCCACGCGTCGTTCATCAGGGCCGCCGTGTACGCCTCGCGCGAGGAGACCGGTTCATATCGATAGGCCCGGCCGACGCGCTCCCGGCGGAGCCAGCCCTTTCGGTGCAGCTTGTCCAGGACGGTCATCACCGTGGTGTACGCGATTTCCCGTTCCGACCGCAGATCCAGAAGGACCTCGCGAACCGTGACCGGACGGTTCCACTGCCACACCCGGGTCATGATGGCGTTCTCAAGTTCGCCGAGTTGCCGGACCATAGTCCGGCCAGGATAGGGAGTGAACAGGGCAAATCTTGTGAAGTGCCGCGAAACCGGCGCGCCGCCACCCCCGGAATCCGGGAATGGCGGCGCGGGGTGCGACGGGGGCGTCCGGCGGATGCCGGGCGGCCGTGCGGCCACTCAGTCGACCAGGTCCTCCTTGGCCTTCTGGGCGCCGCCCTGGGTGCGGATGATGGCCCGCACCAGGAAGCCGAAGCCGATCGCCATGACCAGGGGTGGGACGATCGCGCTGACGTAGTCCATCAGGTCACTCCTCCTCGCTCTGCTCCGCCGTACCGGCGGATGCCTTGGGCTCCGGCTTCACCAGCGGGAAGAGCACCGTCTCCCGGATGTTCTTGCCGGTGAGCAGCATGATCAGGCGGTCCACCCCGAGCCCGAGGCCGCCGGTGGGCGGCATCGCGTACTCCAGGGCCCGCAGGAAGTCCTCGTCGATCTGCATCGCCTCGACGTCGCCGCCGGCCGCGAGCAGGGACTGCGCGGTGAGGCGGGCGCGCTGCTCGACCGGGTCGATCAGCTCGGAGTAGGCGGTGCCGATCTCGGTACCGAAGATCACCAGGTCCCACTTCTCGGCCACGCCCGGGATCGAGCGGTGCTCGCGGGTCAGCGGGGAGACCTCGGTCGGGTAGTCCTTGATGAAGGTCGGCCGGACGGCGTTCTCCTCCAGCAGGCGCTCGACCATCTCCAGCACGATCTGGCCGTGGCCCCACTTCTGCTCGAAGGGGATGCCGTGCTCGGCGGCCAGCCTGCGCAGCTCCTCGACGCCGGTCTCCGGGGTGACCTCGGTGCCCAGGTGCTCGGAGATGCCCGGGTAGACGCTCACCTCGGCCCAGGGCTCGGCCAGGTCGATCTCGTGCTCCACGCCGTGCGGGTCCAGGCCCTTGATCACCGTGGTGCCCAGCGCGTCCCGGGCCGCGTTGACGATGGTGGCCCGGATCAGCTCGGCCTGGGTGTCGTAGTCGCCGTAGGCCTCGTACGACTCCAGCGAGGTGAACTCCGGGTTGTGGGTGGAGTCCGCGCCCTCGTTGCGGAAGTTGCGGTTGATCTCGAAGACCTTCTCCGCGCCGCCGACCACCAGCCGCTTGAGGTACAGCTCGGGGGCGATCCGCATGAAGAGGTCGATGTCGTAGGCGTTGATGTGCGTCTTGAACGGACGCGCGTTGGCGCCGCCGTGCACCGGCTGCAGCATCGGGGTCTCGACCTCGATGTAGCCGCGCTCCTCGTAGGTGCGGCGGATCGAGCGGACCACCTTGGAGCGCAGGTGCAGGATCTCGCGGGCCTCGGGGTTGACGATCAGGTCCACGTACCGCTGACGGACCCGGGCCTCCGGGTCGGTCAGGCCCTTGTGCTTGTCGGGCAGCGGGCGCAGGCACTTGGCGGTGAGCTCCCAGCGGTCCACCATCACCGACAGCTCGCCGCGCCGGGAGGTGATCACCTCGCCCTCGACGCCGACCTGGTCGCCGAGGTCGATGTCCGACTTCCAGGCCGCCAGCCGCTCCTCGCCCAGCTTGTCCAGGGACAGCATCACCTGGAGGTCGCCGGAGCCGTCCCGCAGGGTCGCGAAGCAGAGCTTGCCACCGGTGCGGGAGAGGATCACCCGGCCGGTGATGCCGGTCCGCTCGCCGGTCGCGGTGTCCGGGGCCAGGTCCGGGTGCTTGTCCCGGAGGTCGGCGATGGTGCTGGTGCGGGGGAAGCCGACCGGGTACGGGTCGATGCCGGCCGCCCGGAGCCGGTCCAGCTTCTCGCGCCGGACGCGCATCTGCTCGGGAAGGTCGTCGGTCGCGGTGATGGGACTCTGATCGCTCACCCCACCAGGGTAGCCAGCCCGCGGTGGTGCTCCGCCACGGGATTACCGCGCCGCGCGGGGCGGGGCCGGGGTCCGCCGCCCCCGTCCCGCGCGACGGGTTCAGGAGCGCCGGCGGCCGAGGCGGCGGGAGGTGAGGAGCGCGGCGCCGCCCAGGGCCAGCGCGGTGGCGGAGGCCCAGGCCAGCGGGACGGCGTCGCCGCGGCCGCTGTCGGCCAGCTCGCCGCCGTCCGCGAGGTCGAGCGCCGCCGTGCCCGCGGTCCCGGTGGTGCCGGTCCGGGTGGCGGTCCGGCCGGCCGTGGTGGTGGCGGTGCCGCCGGTGGAGCCGGCCGCGGTGCTCCCGCTCCCGGCACCGGTGCCGGCGCCGGTGGAGTCCGCCGCCGAGGCCGGTACGACCGGCGCGGCCGGAGTCCCGGCCCCGCTGTCCGGGACGGGGGTCACGGGCGCGGGGAGCGAGCGCAGCGCGACCTTGATCCGGTCGTTGTCCGGGTTGGGGTCCCAGCTCATGGGGGCGCTCGGGTAGCCCTCCTCCAGCTCGCTGAGCTGGTTCTGGAACGAGACGGTGGCGGACAGCGGGACGGTGCCCTCGTCCAGCTGCACGCCCAGGACGTGGCGGCTGGACGAGCCGTTCGCCATGAAGAAGTCGAAGGCCGTGCAGTCGAACTTGTTGAGCGGGTGGTCCTGGGGCTCGCCCAGGACGCGGTTGTTCGCCCGGCAGTTCTTGGGCAGGTCGGTGACCGTGGCGCCCTCCGGCAGCTGGATCCGGACGAACGGGGTGCCCTCGCCGCCGCTGCGGTCGAAGATCGAGGCCGGGCCCCGGTTGGCGGCCGTGATGGTGAGCGTGCCGGTGCGGCCGGAGGCGTCCGGGGTCCAGGTGCCGGTCAGGCCGAAGTCGGCGCCGTTGTCCGCGAACACCTCCTGCTCGGTGAAGTGGCCGTTGATGTCGGGGTAGCCGGAGGGGATGCCCTCGGCGGAGTCGCGGGTCAGGGTGGCGGGCGCGCCGGTGCCGTGCTGGAAGGTCAGCCGCTTGCGCAGCGCCGGTCCCTGCGCGGCGGCCGCGTTCGGGTCGGCGAAGACCGAGAAGTCCGCGAAGGTGTACTCGGCCTCGGAGGTGACGGTGAGGTCGAGGCCGTTCAGCCGGACCGGCTCGTTGGGCAGGATCTCGCCCTCGACGGTGCAGATGCCATGCGTGGTCGCGATCGGCGTGCCGAAGCCCTCCTGGCCGATCTGGCCCGGGTCGGTGGCGTACTCGCAGTTGGACGGCCAGTCCTCGACCTTCAGGCCCGGCAGCAGCTGGACCTCGACGATCGCCCGGGCGGCCGAGACGCCGCCGCGGTTGGCGAACCGCACGGCCGGGGTGAAGGTGCTGCCGACCTTGGCGTGCGCCTTGGGGGCGATCTCGGCGGTCCGGAACACGGCGCCGCCGACCTCGACCGCGAAGTCCTTGTTCGCCGACTCGGCGCCGGGTGCGGTCAGCGCGGCGTGCACCATGCCCCTCGTGCCGGGCTTGACCCCGGGCACGGCGCTCAGCCACAGGTGGTCGGTGAGGTTGACGTTGGGGCTGCTGAGGTTGTTGAGGTCGCAGGTGATCGTCCGGGCCGCGGTGACGCAGCGGCCGCCGGAGGCGGTGAGCACGGCGACGCCGTCCAGCCCGGTGGTGTCGAGGGTGAGCTTGGCGCCCGGGACCGGGGCGGTGCCGGTCCGGCCGACCCGGAGGAAGACGTTCTCGCCGAACTGCGGCTGGGTGGTCGGCTCGCCCTGGATCTGGACCAGGGCGCCGACCTCGATGCTGAGGGTCGGCCCCGCGGCGTGGGCGGGGACGGCGAGCGTGCCGACGGACAGGGCGGCGACGGCCGTCGCCGCGGCCGTGCCGAGCACCCGGCGCGTGCGGGTCGAGTTCACGGGGATCCTCTTGATCGTGGGGTGTCCCCGCGACCTTATGGACGGTCGGCCGGACGTCAACCCGGTTGATCGCCCATCAATTCGTACAGGACGGGAGCGATCCGGCGGCGCGCGCGGTGATGGTTATCGAGTTGTGACCCGAACGATCCGCCCGGGGAACGGAATTGTCGACAGATGGACCGGGGAGGCCGGGCCGCTCGGTGCGGCGCGGCCTCCCCGGGAGGCGGTGGCGGGACGGGCTCAGCCGGTGCCGGTGGCCAGCTCCAGGTCCTCGGGCGCGGCCGGGTGGGCCGGCCGGTCCGGGTGGGTGGAGGAGGCCTTGGGGCGGCGGCCGAACAGTTCGGCGGGGGTGGGCATCCGGTGCGGCCGGGCGGGCTGCTGGTCCTGCGGGCCGCGGGGGGCGCCCTTGCGGGCGGCGGCGGGCTGCTCGGCGGGGTGCTCGGTGCTGCTCATCGGGATCCGTCCTCCAACAGGGATGAGGGGACTGCTCGGGGGTGCGGCGGGGCTCGGTACGGCGACGAGGTGGCGCTGGCCGCTGGTGAGGGCGAGCCGTTCGCGGACGGCGGCCTCGGCCAGTGCGTGGCAGCGTCCGGCCAGCCGGGAGCGGCGGGAGCGCTCGTGCTGGCCGCAGGGCTGGCGGGACAGTCCGCGCAGCGCGGTGAGGTCCTCCGGTCCCGGGAGGTAGCCGTCGGTCACCGCCTCCTCCAGCCGTTCCAGGTAGCCGCTGGCGCTGCCGGGCAGGGCGGCCCGGTAGCGGGTGAGGTCGGCGAGGAGGAAGGCGCGCAGCCGGCCCCCCTCCTGGACGGCCTCGTCGATCGCCTCGGTCAGACGCAGTGCGTCCTGGACGTCCTCGGCCCACAGGGCGGCACCCGCGTCCGCGTACAGCGGCCGGTCGGAGAGCTGGAAGTGGATGGGGACGGCGGGGTGCAGGGCTTGGGCGAGGGCGCGGCGCAGCACGCGGACTTCGTCGGCGCTGAAGGCCATGCCGCCGCGCGATCCGTGTGGCGTAGGCATGGGCTGACACTACGTGAGGAATATCCGATTTGTCGGTAGTGTCGCGCCGAGCCCCCACGTTCGGACGCTGCGGCGCGTCCCCCGCGGGTCAGCTCGGGCGGTTGCGTTCGAAGACCAGGCGCAGGCCGATGAGGGTGAGCCAGGGCTCGTGGACGTCGAGGGAGCCGGCCTCGCCGAGGACGAGCGGGGCCAGGCCGCCGGTGGCGATCACCTGGACGTCGTCGGGGTCCTTGGAGAGCTCCCGGGCCATCCGGTCGACCAGGCCGTCGACCTGCCCGGCGAAGCCGTAGAGGATGCCGGACTGCATGCCCTCGACGGTGTTCTTGCCGATCACGTTGCGCGGGCGGGTCAGCTCGATCTTGCGCAGCAGGGCGCCGCGGTTGCCGAGGGCCTCGACCGAGATCTCGATGCCGGGGGCGATCGCGCCGCCGACGTAGTCGCCGCGGGCGTTGACCGCGTCGAAGGTGGTGGCGGTGCCGAAGTCGACCACGATGCAGGGGCCGCCGTAGAGGTGGTTGGCGGCCAGCGCGTTGACGATCCGGTCGGCGCCGACCTCCTTGGGGTTGTCCATGAGGACGTGCACCCCCGTCTTCACCCCCGGCTCCACGATCACCGCGGGGACGTCGCCGTAGTACCGGCGCGCCACCTCGCGGAACTCGTGGAGCACGGAGGGGACGGAGGAGCAGATCGCCAGGCCCTCGACCTTCGCGTCCGCGATCGCGGTGCGCGATCCCTGCGAGCCCATCAGGCCGTGCAGCAGCACCGCCAGCTCGTCCGCCGTGCGGCGCGGATCGGTGGAGATCCGCCAGGTCTCGACCACCTCCTCACCGCCGAACAGGCCGAGGGTGGTCTGGGTGTTGCCGACGTCGATGGTGAGCAGCATCAGGTGCTTTCTGCGTCGAGGACCGGGGGCGAACGGGCGAGCGGGCCGGACGGACGGTCAGGCGCGCAGGTCCAGGCCGATGTCCAGGATCGGCGAGGAGTGGGTCAGCGCGCCCACCGCCAGGTACTGGACACCAGTCTGGGCGACCTCGCGCGCGGTGGCCAGGGTGAGTCCGCCGGACGCCTCCAGCTCGGCCCGGCCGGCCACCAGGGCGACCGCCTCGCGCAGCTGCGGGACGGTGAAGTTGTCCAGCAGGATCAGGTCCGCCCCGGCCTCCAGGACCGGGGTGATCTGCTCCAGGGTGTCGACCTCGACCTCGACCGGCAGCTCCGGGTAGGCGGCCCGGACGGCCCGGAAGGCCTCGGCGACGCCGCCGGCCGCGACCACGTGGTTGTCCTTGACCAGGGCCGCGTCCGAGAGCGCCATCCGGTGGTTGGCGCCGCCGCCGCAGCGGACCGCGAACTTCTCCAGCGCGCGCAGGCCAGGGGTGGTCTTGCGGGTGTCGCGGACCACCGCGTCGGTGCCCTCCAGGGCGTCCGCCCAGGCGCGGGTGGCGGTGGCGATGCCGGACAGGTGGCAGAGCAGGTTGAGCGCGCTGCGCTCGGCGGTCAGCAGGTCCCGGGTGCGGGAGCGGACCGAGAGCAGCACCTGGCCGGCCTCGACCCGGTCGCCGTCCTGGACGTGCCGCTCGACCTCGAACTCCTCCTCGCAGACCAGCGAGACGACGGCCTCGGCGATCCGCAGGCCGGCCACCACGCCCGCCGCGCGGGCGGTGAAGTCGGCGGTGGCGACGGCGTCGGCGGGCACGGTGGCCACCGAGGTGACGTCCTCGCCGCCGGCCAGGTCCTCGGCCAGCGCCAGGGTCGCGATGTCCTCGACCTCGACCGGGTCCAGGCCGGCCTCCTCCAGCAGTTCGGCGAGCTGGGGGTCCAGGCCGGTCTCGTAGCCCTCGCCGTCCCCGCAGGCGCAGCCGTCGCCGCAGCCGCCGGCCAGCGGGAGCTCGTCGTGCTCGTGCTCGTGCAGGTGGGTCACGTCGGTCGCGTCGGTCATGGTGGTTACGGCTCCTCGAGGGTGCTGACGGGTCCGCCGGAGGCGGTGAGGGTGGTGATCAGATGGCGTTGCCAGTGCGCGTCGTCGCGCTCCGGGAAGTCCTCGCGCCAGTGGCAGCCGCGGGTCTCCTCGCGCTGCGCGGCGGCGGTGACCAGGGCGTCGGCGACCAGCAGCAGGTTGGCGGCCTCCCAGGTCTCCACCCGGGGGTCGGCCGGCTTCTCCTCGGCGACGGCGGCGCGGGTCTGCCCGGCGAGCAGGGCCAGGCCCTCCGCCGTGGCGGCCATCGACGCGGCCGAGCGCAGCACGCCGGTGCCGCGCGACATCAGCCGCTGGATCTCGGCCCGCGCCTCGGGCGCGGGCAGCGGCACCGGGCGGGCGGCACCGGCCGCCTCGACGTCGACGACGCGCTCGGGCAGGTCCCCGGCGGTGCGCCGGGCGGCCAGGTCGGCGGCGATCCGCTCGGCGAAGACCAGGCCCTCCAGCAGGGAGTTGGAGGCCAGCCGGTTGGCGCCGTGCACCCCGGTGCAGGCCACCTCGCCGCACGCGTAGAGGCCGGGGACGGACGTCCGGCCGCGGTTGTCGGTGCGCACCCCGCCGGAGGCGTGGTGCGCGGCCGGCGCGATCGGGATCGGCTCGGTGACCGGGTCGATGCCGTGCGCGCGGCAGGAGGCCAGGATGGTGGGGAAGCGCCGCTGCCACATCCCGGCGCCGAAGTGCCGCCCGTCCAGGTACATGTGGTCGGTGCCGTGCTCCTGCATCCGGCGGGTGATCGCCTTGGCGACGATGTCACGCGGGGCGAGTTCGGCCAGCTCGTGCTGCCCGACCATGAACCGGACGCCGTCCGCGTCGACCAGGTGCGCGCCCTCGCCGCGGACCGCTTCGGAGACCAGTGGCTGCTGGCCCTCCGCCTCGGGGCCGAGCCAGAGCACGGTGGGGTGGAACTGGACGAACTCCAGGTCGGTGACCTCGGCGCCGGCCCGCAGCGCGAGCGCCACGCCGTCCCCGGTGGAGACCGGGGGGTTGGTGGTGGCCGAGAAGACCTGGCCCATGCCGCCGGTGGCGAGCACCACCGCGCGGGCCCGGACGGCGCCGACGCCGTCCCGCTGGCCCTCGCCCATCACGTGCAGGGTGAGTCCGGCGGCGTGCCCGTCGGCGTCGGTGAGCAGGTCGAGCACCAGGGCGTGCTCGATCAGCTCGATGTCCGGGTCCCGGCGGACCGCCTCGACCAGGGCGCGGGATATCTCGGCGCCGGTGGCGTCCCCGCCGGCGTGCGCGATCCGGTTCCGGTGGTGGCCGCCCTCGCGGGTGAGCAGGACGTCGCCGTCCTCGCCCCGGTCGAAGGCCGCGCCGAGCGCGATCAGTCGGCGGACCGCGTCCGGGCCCTCGGTGACCAGGGTGCGGACGCTGTCCCCGTCGCACAGCCCGGCGCCCGCCACCAGGGTGTCGGCCAGGTGCTGCTCGGGGGTGTCCCCCTCGCCGAGGGCGGCCGCGACGCCGCCCTGGGCCCAGCGGGTGGACCCGTCGTCCAGCATCGCCTTGGTGACCACCAGGGCCCGCAGGCCGGCCCGGCGGACGTTGAGGGCGACGGTGAGCCCGGCCACGCCGGAGCCGACCACGACGACATCGGTGTCGGTGGTCCAGCCCGGCGCGGGGGCGGTGAGGCGGTGGGTGACGGACATGACTTCAGTGGCTCCTTAGCGCGCGACCGGGCCGGCCGCGCCGTTGTCGCCACGGTACGCCGCGTCGCCGCGCAGCAGTCCGGTGCCCTCCCCGGCCTCGGCCGGGTCGCCGCCGGTGCCGGTGACCCGGTTCCGCTCGTCCACGAAGACGACCTTGGGGAGGTAGCCCTTGGCCTCGGCGGTGTCCATCTGCCCGTAGGCGATCAGGATGACCAGGTCGCCGGGGTGGACCAGCCGGGCGGCGGCGCCGTTGATGCCGATGACGCCGGAGCCGCGCGGGCCGGCGATGGTGTACGTCTCCAGCCGGGCGCCGTTGTTGATGTCGACGATGTGGACCAGCTCGCCGGGGAGCAGGTCGGCGGCGTCGAGCAGGTCCTCGTCCACCGTGACCGAGCCGACGTAGTGCAGGTCGGCCTGGGTCACGGTGGCCCGGTGGATCTTGGACTTGAGCATGGTGCGGAGCATTGCGGGTCACGCCTCCTGTGAGTGCATGCCTAGGGGGTACTTGCTGCCCAACGCTCTTCGGGCGAGCGTTTGTTTCGGTCCGGTTCTGCGATCCGGTGCTGCGATCCGGTGTGCCGGGTCCGGCGCGGTGGCTACCGGACGATGATGCGGACGTTGTCGATCAGGCGGGTCGCGCCCACCTTCGCGGCGACGGCCAGCACCGCCTCGCCCTGGAAGTCGTCCGGCGCCTCGGTGAAGTCGTGCGGATCGATCAGGGCGAGGTAGTCGAGGTCGACGCCCTCGGCGGCGTCGAGCACGGCCGAGGCGGCCTCGCGCACGGCCTTCGGGCCCCGCGCGGCCGCGTCCCGGCCGGCGAACAGGGCCTCGGAGAGGGCCAGGGCGCGGGCGCGCTCCTCCGCCGAGAGGAAGCGGTTGCGGGAGGAGAGCGCCAGGCCGTCCTCCTCGCGGACGGTCGGTACGCCGACGATCTCGACGTCGAAGTCCAGGTCGGCCACCATCCGGCGGACGACCGCCAGCTGCTGGGCGTCCTTCTCGCCGAAGAACGCGAAGTCCGGGTCGGTGATGTGCAGCAGCTTGGCGACGACGGTCAGCACGCCGTCGAAGTGGCCGGGCCGGGTGGCGCCCTCGTAGCGCTCGCCCATCGGGCCGGCCGCCATCCGCACCTGCGGCTCGCCGTTCGGGTAGACCTCGTCGACGGACGGCGCGAAGACCACGTCGGCACCGTTGGCCTCGGCCAGCCGCACGTCGTCGTCCAGGGTGCGCGGGTAGCGCTCCAGGTCCTCGCCGGCGCCGAACTGCAGCGGGTTGACGAAGACGGTGACGGCGACCCGGCCCTCCCGGCCGACCTGCTTGCGGGCGGCCCGGATCAGCGCGGCATGGCCCTCGTGCAGGGCGCCCATCGTCATCACGACCGCGTTGTCGACCGGCTGCTCGTCCGGCCAGAACGCCGACTCGAAGTCGTCGACGGTGCGGGTGACGACGGCCCGGTGGACCTTCGGGGCGTGCTGGGCCTTGCCCGGCTGCTTGCCGCGTGCCATTACTGCTTCTCCTCGTTCAGTACGTCCAGCAGCGCCGCCGCCGACGTTTCGTCGATCGTCCCGCGGGCCAGGGCGCGCTGGGCGGTGGCCCGGGCCATCGCCCGGTAGGCGGCGGGGATGTCCGGGGACACCGTACTGAGCTGCGCCAGGTGGCGCCGTACGGTGCCGGCGTCGCCCCGGGCGACCGGGCCGGTGAGGGCCGCGTCGCCGGAGCGCAGGGAGTTGTCGAGCGCGGCGCCGAGCAGCGGGCCGAGCATCCGGCCGGGCTCGGCGACGCCGGCCGTGCGCAGCAGCTCCATCGCCTGCGCGACCAGCGTGACCAGGTGGTTGGCGCCGTGCGCGAGGGCGGTGTGGTACATCGGGCGGACGCTCTCCGGCACCCACTCGGGCTCGCCGCCCATCTCCACCACCAGCGCCTCGGCGACCGGGCGCAGTTCCTCGGGGGCGGTCACCCCGAACGGGCAGCCGGCCAGCCGGGCCAGGTCGACGGAGGTGCCGGTGAAGGTCATCGCGGGGTGCAGCGCGAGCGGCAGCGCGCCGGCCGCGGCGGCCGGCTCCAGCACGGCCACGCCGTGCGCGCCGGAGGTGTGCACCAGGATCTGGCCGGGCCGGACGGCGCCGGTGGCGGCGAGGCCGGTGACCAGGTCGGCCAGCGCGTCGTCGGGGACGGTGAGCAGGACGAGGTCGGCGGCGGCCAGCACCTGCGGCGGGGTGACGATCCGTACGCCCGGCAGCAGGGTCTCGGCCCGGCGGCGCGAGGCGGCGGACACCCCGGAGGCGGCGACCACCTTGTGGCCGGCGAGCTGGAGGGCGGCGCCGAGCGCCGGGCCGACCCGGCCGGTGCCGACCACGCCGACAGCCAGGCGGGCGGGGCGGTTGCCGGGATCGGCCGGGTCGCCGAGGCCGTCGGCGAGCGGGGCGAACTCGCCGCGGTCGGCGAAGTCGGACGGACTCACGCGTCCACCTTTGTCCAGGGGTTCCGTTCCAGTCCACTGCCGGGGTACCGGACGTACCGGCCCATTCTACGGGCGGGGCCGGGCCCGCGGAGCGGTTCGCTCCGGACCGGGCGGGGCCGGGTCCGGAGCGTGGGCGGGGGCCGGGGC
>NZ_LGDO01000021.1:0-29688 GCF_001279805.1 Streptomyces sp. XY431 | reverse complement strand
TTCGGTGAGGTCGGCGGCGGCGGTCTCGGCCTCGGTGCGGACGCGTTCGGCGTGGGTGTCGGCGGCTTCGCGGACGGCGGCGGCCTCGGCGGCGGTGCGTCCGGCCAGCTCCTCGGCGGCGGCCTCGGCCTGCTCGCGCGCCGCCTTGGCGGCGGCCAGTTGCTCGGCGGTCTCCTCGCGCTCCCGGAGCAGCCCGGCGGAGGCCTCCTCGCGCTCGCGGCGGCTCTCCTCCCGCAGCGCCTCGGCGGCGGCCTGGGCCTCGGCCCGGCTGCGGGCGGTCTCGCTGTCGGTCTCGGTGCGCAGCCGCTCGGCGGCGCCGACGGCGGCGTCCCGGACGGCGTTCGCCTCGGCCTGGGCGTCGGCCCGCAGGGCCTGCGCGGCGGCGGTCGCCGCGGCCCGCAGCTGCTGGTCGAACTCGGTTGCCTCGCGGCGCAGTTCGGCGGTCTCCCGCTCGGCGGCGGAGCGGTTCTCGGCGGCCGCGGCCTTGGCGGCGGTGAGCGCGTCCTGGCCCTGCTGCTCGGCCGTGGCGGTGATCTTCGCGGCCTCGGCGCGGGCCCGCTCCAGGGTCTGCTCGGCCCGTCCCTGGGTCTCGGCGGCCTGCTCCTTGGCCTGCTCGCGCAGCCGCTCGATCTCGGCGGCGGCGCCGGAGCGCAGCTCGTCCGCGTCGGCCTTGGCGGTGGTGAGCAGCTCCTCGGCGGTCTTCGCCGATTCCTCGATCTGCACCACGGCCTGCCGGCGGGCCTCGCCGCGCACCCGCTCCGCCTCGGCGGCGGCCTGGGCGCGCAGCTCCTCCGCCTCGGCGCGCAGCCGGGCGGCCTCGTCCTGCATCTCCTGGATCCGCTCGCGGATCGCGGCGGCGTCGTCCAGGGCGGCGTTCTGGGCGGCCTCGACCGCGGCCCGGGCCTGCTCGCGCAGCCGCTCGGCCTCGGCGGCGGCCTCGCTCCGGATCCGCTCGGCCTCGGCGGTCGCCCCGGTGCGGGTGGCCTCGGAGTCCCGGCCGGCCCGGTCGAGCATCTCCTCGGCGCTCTTGGCGGCCTTGGCCAGGTGGGCGGCGGCCTCCGTGGCACCGGCCGCCCGGCCGGCCTCCTCGGCCTCGCCGCGCAGCCGCTCGGCGGCGCTCTCGGCCTGGGCCCGCAGTTCGGCGACGTCCCGCTCGGCCTGCGCGCGCATCTCGGCGATCGCGGCCTCGGCCTCGGAGCGCAGCTGACCGGCCACCGACTCGGCGGTGGCGCGCAGCCGCTCGCTCTCCTCGGCGGCGGCGGCCTTGGCGGCGTCCGCCTCGGCCTTCCTGGTGGCGGCCTGTGCGCGGATCGCGTCGGCCTCCTTGGTGGCCTGGGCGACCATCCGGGCGACCTCGGCGCGGGCGGTCTGCGAGCGCTGCTCGCTGGCGGCCTCGCCGTCGGCGACCCGCCGCTCGGCGGCGGCCTCCGCCGCGGCCTGGAGCTGTTCGGCGGCGGCCTCGGTCCTGGCGCGCAGCTCGGCGGCCTCCTGCCGGGCCCGCTCGGCCTCGGCGGCGACCTCGGCGCGCAGTCGTGCTATCTCCGCCTGGGCGTGGGACAGCTGCTGCTCGGCGTGGGCCTGCTCGGCGGCGGCGACCTCGGTGAGCCGGCCGATCTCGGCGCGGGCGGCGGCCAGCTCCTGTTCGGCGGCGGCGTGCGCGACGGCGAGCTGCAGCTGGGCCTCGCCACGGGCGGCGTCCACATCGGCGGCGGCCTGGGCGCCGGCCTGCTGGGCCTGCTCGGAGGCGGCCCGCAGCAGTCGCTCGGCGTCGTTCTGGGCGCGGTGGAGGGCGGCCTCGGCGGCGGCCTGGGCCTCGCCGCGGGCGGCGTCCACGTCGGCGGCGGTCTGCGCGCGGGCCTGGTCGGCGAGGGCGGCGGCCTCGGCACGGGCCGCGGCCATCAGCCGGTCGGCCTCGCCGCGGGCCTCCTGCAGCAGGCGCTGGGCCTCCTGCTCGGTGCCGGCCCGGGCCTGCTCGGCCCAGCTGACGTTCTCGTTGACGTGCTGCTCGGCGCTGCGGCGCAGCTCGGCGAGCTCGTCCTCGAGCTGGCGGCGGCGGGCGGCCAGCTCGGCCTCCAGCCGGGCGGTGCGCTCGGCGGTCTCGGCCATGATCCGCTGGGTCGCGGCCTGGGACTCGCGCAGCTGGCGCTCGGCGTCGGCGCGCAGCTGCTGGGCCTGCATCTCGGCCGTGCGGAGCATCTGCTCGGCCTGGCCGGACACGGCGTCGAAGGCGCGCGGCTGGGCGAGCATCCGGCGGGATTCGTGCAGCTTGGCCCGGAGCACCTCCACCTGGTAGGCGAGGTCCTCGGCATGCTCGACTGACTTGTCCCGCTCCTTCCGAGTCCGATCCATCTCGGCCTCGAACTGGGAGAGGTGATCGTCAACCTCGTAGCGGTCGTAGCCCCGCACTCCGCGGTCCCATCCATCTCCTGGTCGCGTCCTCGACCCGGCCGGTCCGCTCCCGTGGTCCGGGCGCCGTTCCGACTGGTCCTTGCATCGCGGCCGTCGGGACGCCCCCGTCGTACCGGGAACGTCCGCCGCGTCGTCGGAGTCCTGGGCGTGGGAGCGCGGTCGATCCGCATTCCCCCGTCCGGGTGGACTCCTGGGCGAACTCTTGCCTTGTGGAGAATGGTGACAGATCCGTCTTGCGACTGTTCAGCCGTGCCCGCGTAGTGGACTCCCCTGCGACGGGCCTCCCACCGGGGCGGACGGGCCTGTCTTCGGCCGTGCCCGTCGCCTCCGTCCCCCGGAGTCTTCGCGCACCTGGGCATTGTAGTGGGAGCGTGTGGCGGGGGAATGGTCGCGTGGGGGTTTTCCGGCCCGAAGGCCGAGGTTACCGGCCGGTCATGGCCGTGACGGGCCCCCGGAGACCCGGGTGCCGCACCGCGGCGGCACCCGGGGGAGGGGTCAGTGGCCCTCGTGCGCGCCCGGCTCGGCGGCGGTGACCAGCTCGGTCAGCACCCCGCCGCAGTCCTTGGGGTGCAGGAAGGTGATCCGCGAGCCCATCGAGCCGATCCGCGGCTCGTCGTAGAGCACCCGGACGCCCTTGGCGCGGATCTCCTCGGAGTCGGCGTCGACGTCGCCGGTGCCGAAGGCGATGTGGTGGACGCCCTCGCCGTTCTTGGCCAGCCACTTGCCGACCGGGGAGTCCTCCCGGATCGGCTCCAGCAGCTGGAGGTAGGAGGCGCCGCCGTCGCCGGTGTCATTGATCTTGAGCATCGCCTCGCGGACCCCCTGCTCCTCGTTGACCTCGCTGTGGAACACCTCGAAGCCGTAGGTGGCGCGGTAGAACTCGACCGTCTTGTCGAGGTCTCGGCAGGCGATACCGATGTGGTCGATGCGGGTGAGCACGGATGGCCTCCGGTGAGGAGCGGGCGCGACAGGACGGCAACAGTGCAGCGCATGACGGTCGGCGGCGCCACCGATCCGGGTGCGAGTCTGCTCACACGGGCCCGGCAGGGTTCACCCGGGCCGGGTCGGCACGGTGTTGACCGAAGTGTGCCAGTGCGCTCGATCACACCATGGGTCCGGTGACGGGCGGGTAACAGGTCAGTACATTGAGCGGAATCCTCCACCTGGCCACGACGTGCGAAGGGGCTCGTCCCATGACCAACACCACCTCTGTGATCGTTGCCGGGGCACGGACCCCGATGGGCCGGCTGCTCGGCTCCCTGAAGGGCTTCTCCGGCGCCGAACTCGGCTCCTTCGCCATCAAGGCCGCGCTGGAGCGGTCCGGCATCACCGGCGACCAGGTCCAGTACGTGATCATGGGCCAGGTCCTCCAGGCCGGCGCCGGCCAGATCCCGGCCCGCCAGGCCGCCGTCAAGGCCGGCATCCCGCTGAACGTCCCGGCGCTCACCATCAACAAGGTGTGTCTCTCCGGCCTGGACGCCATCGCGCTGGCCGATCAGCTGATCCGGGCCGGCGAGTTCGACATCGTGGTGGCCGGCGGCCAGGAGTCGATGACCAACGCCCCGCACCTGCTGCCGAAGTCCCGCGAGGGCTACAAGTACGGCGCGATCGAGCTGCTCGACGCGATGGCCCACGACGGCCTGACCGACGCCTACGAGAACATCCCGATGGGCGAGTCCACCGAGAAGCACAACACCCGGCTCGGCATCCCGCGCGAGGTCCAGGACGAGATCGCCGCCGCCTCGCACCAGCGCGCGGCCAAGGCGCAGGCCGACGGCATCTTCGACGCCGAGATCGTCCCGGTGGAGATCCCGCAGCGCAAGGGCGAGCCGGTCGTGTTCGGCCAGGACGAGGGCATCCGCGCCGACACCACGGTCGAGGGCCTGGCCCGGCTGCGCCCGGCGTTCACCAAGGACGGCACCATCACCGCCGGCACCTCCTCGCAGATCTCGGACGGCGCGGCCGCCGTGGTCGTGATGAGCAAGGCCAAGGCCGAGGAGCTGGGCCTGAGCTGGATCGCCGAGATCGGCGCGCACGGCAATGTCGCGGGCCCGGACAACTCGCTGCAGTCGCAGCCGTCCAACGCGATCAAGCACGCGGTGGCCAAGGAGGGCATCGCCGTCGAGGACCTCGACCTGATCGAGATCAACGAGGCCTTCGCCGCCGTCGCCCACCAGTCGACCAAGGACCTCGGCGTCTCCTCGGAGATCGTCAACGTCAACGGCGGCGCGATCGCGCTGGGTCACCCGATCGGGATGTCCGGCGCCCGGGTCGTGCTGCACCTCGCGCTGGAGCTGAAGCGCCGCGGCGGCGGCATCGGCGCGGCCGCGCTCTGCGGCGGCGGCGGTCAGGGTGACGCGCTGATCGTGCGGGTCCCCAAGGCCTGACCCGCACCGGCCCACCGACCGAACCACACCGGGGCTGCGCACCGCCACAAGCGGGGCGCAGCCCTTCGGCGCAAGGAGACCCACCCATGATCGATGTGCCGACCCTGGTCGAGCAGGCCCGGCAGGGCCGTCCGCGGGCCGTCGCCCGCCTGATCTCACTGGTCGAGAACGCCGCGCCGGAGCTGCGCGAGGTGATGGCCGCGCTGGCGCCGTACACGGGGCGCGCCTACACGGTCGGGCTGACCGGCTCGCCGGGCGTGGGCAAGTCCACCACCACCTCGGCGCTGGTCTCCGCCTACCGGCGGCTGGGCAAGCGGGTCGGCGTGCTGGCGGTCGACCCGTCCTCGCCGTTCTCCGGCGGCGCGCTGCTCGGCGACCGGGTCCGGATGCAGGACCACGCCACCGACCCCGAGGTGTTCATCCGCTCGATGGCCACCCGGGGCCACCTGGGCGGTCTGTCCTGGGCCGCCCCGCAGGCACTGCGGGTGCTGGACGCGGCCGGCTGCGACGTGATCCTGGTCGAGACCGTGGGCGTCGGCCAGTCCGAGGTGGAGATCGCCGCGCAGGCCGACACCGCGGTGGTGCTGCTCGCCCCCGGGATGGGCGACGGCATCCAGGCCGCCAAGGCCGGGATCCTGGAGATCGGCGACCTGTTCGTGGTCAACAAGGCCGACCGGGACGGCGCCGACGCCACCGCCAGGGAGCTGAACCACATGCTGGGCCTCGGCGAGGCCCGCGAGGCGGGGGCCTGGCGCCCGCCGATCGTGAAGACCGTGGCGGCCCGGGGCGAGGGCGTGGACGAGGTGGTGGAGGCGCTGGAGAAGCACCGCGCCTGGCTGGAGGAGCACGGCGAGCTGGAGGTCCGGCGCCGCCGCCGGGCCGCCCAGGAGATCGAGGCGATCGCGCTGGCCGCGCTGCGGGCCCGGATCGGCGACCTGCACGGCGACCGGCAGCTGGCCGCCCTGGCCGAGAAGGTGGTGGCCGGCGAGCTGGACCCGTACGGTGCGTCCGACCGGCTGGTGGCGGGCCTGACCACGAGCTGAGCCGGCCTCGTGCCGCGGCCCGGCGCCCCGCCGAGGGGTGCCGGGCCGCGCGCGCTCGGCCGTCGGGGGGATTCTCAGCCGCGTCCGCGCAGGCCGCGCAGGTGCTCGGCGACCGGGGCGAGCGCCTCGTACATCGCGTCGAGCTGCTCGGGGGCGAGACGGTCGATGAAGTGGGCCCGGACGCTGCGCACATGGCAGGGCGCGACCCGCTGCATGGTCTCCCAGCCCTGCTCGGTGAGGTTGGCGTAGAGGCCGCGGCGGTCGCCGGGACACTCCTGGCGCAGCACCAGGCCGGCGTTCTCCATGCGGGTGATCTGGTGCGAGAGCCGGCTCTTCGACTGGAGGGTCGCGGTGGCCAGGTCGGTCATCCGCAGCCGCCGATCGGGCGCCTCGGAGAGTACGACCAGGATCTCGTAGTCGTTGATCGCCAGGTTGTGCGGCTGGAGCTCGCGGCTCAGCTGGTACTCGAGCAGCTTGGCGACCTCCAGGTGGGCGCGCCACAACCGTTGCTCCCGGGCGGTCAGCCAGGGGGTCTCCTCCTCGGGCCCGTCGGGCTGCGGGGCCGAGGCGTCTGCCGGGTCGACGATGTGCGTGTCCATGGTTTCTACGATAGCGCATATAGTTCAATGTTGTACGACTTTACCGGCGTTCACACGGCGACGGCCGCCGCGATCCGGCCACGGCGCCGCGCGCGGGAGGCGCGGCGCCGTACCGGTCGGACCGGCGGGCGGGACGGGCGGTCAGAGCCCGAAGCGCCGCCCGAGGTCGCCCAGATTACCGAGGCCGGGCACGTTCACGTTCGGCAGCTGGCTGCCCTGGCCGGCGCCGTGCTGGCCCGGTACCCCGCCCATTGGCACCCCGGCCTCGGCGTGCACCTGGCCGACGGCGCGCTCGGCCATCAGCACCTCGCTGGACTGGAGCAGCACCTGCCCGGCGCCGATGAACTCGAACTGGTGCTCCTCGCCGGAGGCCCCGCCCAGCCCGGTGAGTCGGCGCAGGCCGCCGATCACGCCGTGCATGTAGTCGTGGTCGTAGTGGTGGCACGGCGCCGGGCAGTCCGCCCAGCCGACCAGCGCCTGCGGGTCCACCCGGATCGGCGGCTCGACGAAGTGCACCGGCCCGTTCGAGGCGGCGACGAACTTGCCGCTGCCGATCAGGGTCAGGAAGCCCGGGATGATCGACTGCTTGAGCCGGAGGGTGGGCTCGTAGGCCAGCAGGTTCCCCGAGCGGACCGTCAGGTTCCCCTCCTCCAGGTCGTAGGAGTTGAGGTCGAAGGCCCGGTCGGCCAGCAGCAGCTTGCCGCGGCCCTCGGCGACCACCCAGTCCGCCGCGTGCATCGGCGAGTTGAAGTGCTGCCCGAGCATCCGGTCGATCGCGCCGGCGCCGACACCCTTGAAGGAGATGTCGCCGTAGTAGGCGATCATCTTGCCCTTCTGCAGGAAGTACGAGCCGTTGAGGTCCACCGAGAAGGCGTACGGGTTGACGTTGTCGTTGGACGGCAGGCTGTGCACGTCGTGGACGACCGGCCCGGTGCCGTCCTGCGCCTTGGGCAGCGGGGCCTGGGCGCCGCCGTACTGCTCCTGGGCGTACTGCTGCGGCGGCTGGGCCGGGTAGCCCTGCGGCGGGGGCGGCGGGTAGCCGCCCTGCTGCGGGTAGCCCTGCGGGGGGTACGGCTGCTGGCCCTGCTGGGGGTAGCCCTGCGGCGGGTAGCCGGGCGGCGGGGCGGCGGGGTAGCCGGGCTGGGTCGGCTGGCCGTACGGGGACTGGCCGTACGGGTCCTGGGGCTGCCCGTACGGGGGCTGCGGCGGGTAGGACATCAGAGCTTCTCCTCGCTCGCCTGCACGTACACCGTGCCGTGCCCGGACAGCTCCAGCTGGAACGCCTCGCCGGAGCCGCGGCCGATCATGTCGCGCCACCCCAGCGCGGTCGACAGCTTGTTCTGGACCTGGCCGCGGTGCGCGACATAGGCCTGCGGGTCGACGTGCACCGGCTGCTGCGGGGTGATCGGCAGCTCGAAGACGCCGCCGTGCGCCATCACCGCGACCGCGCCGTGGCCGTCCAGCTTGGTGGTGAACAGGCCCTGGCCGGTCACCTGGCCGCGGACCATGCCCATCACACCGCCCTGCGAGCCCATGAACATGGTGGACTGCTGCAGCGAGCCCTCGAAGGCGAGCAGCCGGTCGGCCTCGACGTACAGGGTGTCGCCGGTCAGGTCGATCACCTGCACATGGTGGCCGCCGTGGCCGAACATCACGGTGCCCTGGCCCTCGACGGTCATCAGCGGGGTGTCCTCGTTGGCCACCCGGCGGCCGATCATCGACATGACGCCGCCCTGGCCGCCGGTGATGTTCGGCGTGAACCGCACCTCGCCGGTGTACGCGAGCATCGCGCCGCGCTGGCTGAACAGCCGCTGGCCCGGCACGACCCGGGCCTCGATCATCTTGTTGTTGAGCTTCGTGAACGCCATCAGACGTCGCCCCCGACGGTCAGCTTCTCGGAGGGCTGCACATAGACCAGCCCCTCGCCGGTGAACTCCACCTGGACGGCCTCGCCGCCGCCCTCGCCGATGAAGGTGCTCCAGCCGGCGCCGGACTTGATGGAGCGGTTGAGGTTGCCGGTGTGCGCCACGTAGGCGCCGGGGTCGACCCGCAGCGGCATGCCCTGGGACACCCGGAGGATGATCGCCGGCCCCTTGGAAGTGACGGCGGCCCAGCCGTGCCCCTCGACCTTGGTCGTGAACAGGCCGTTGCCGGAGGAGACGCCGTTCAGGCCGGTGAAGCTGGTGCCGGTCTTGAGCGTGCCCTCGGTGCAGAGCAGATTGTCGGACTCGACGTAGAGCGTCTCGCCGTTCAGCCGCACCAGGTTGATCTCGGTGGCCTGGTCGGCGAAGTAGCAGGTGCCCTGTCCTTTCACCTCCATGACCGTCATCTGCTCGCCGGTGAGCCGACGGGTCACCATGCCGCGGATGCCGTCACCACCACCGCTGAGCTTCTTGAAGTTCATCTGGCCGGTGTACGCGACCATCGAACCGTTCTTGGCCTTCACGAGGTCGCCGGTCATGTCGACGGCGAGCGTCTTGGACCCCTGGAGTCGAAACTGTGCCACGGCCGCAATGTAGCGGTCGACGGCCCGGGCGGGGGAGGGGGAGGCCGGGTTCTGGTACGCGTCCGGTACAAAGCGGCCGCCCGGACTCCGGTCCCCGCACCCCGGGGGCGGGGTCGGACATGTGCTCGGTGATAATGGGGCGGATGCTTGTGAGCCGGTTCACAAGCGATCTCCGAGCCCCCGTATCGAGGTACCCATCGTGAACAGCAGCGCCGTCCACCGCCTGCGCCTGGTCTCCGGCCCCGAAGGGGTCTCCTTCCTGCTCCTGCTGCTGTGCTCGGTGCTCAAGCGCACCACCAGCTTCAACGGCGTGCCGGTGATGGGCATGGTCCACGGGATCCTGTTCATCCTCTACGTGGTCTTCTGGATCATGGCCTGGCAGTCGCAGAAGTGGGACGTCAAGCGCGGCGCCGTGCTGTTCGTCCTGTCGGTACTGCCCGGCGGCGGCTTCGTGGCCGAGCGGATGCTCGCCAAGGAGGAGCGCGCCGGGGCCGCGGCCGCGGTGCCGGCCGCGGCCTGACCGGGCCCGCGCGAGCCCTTCCGCCGCCCGACCCCTCCCGGCTCCTCCCGACGCCGACAGGCTGCCGGGGCCCCCTCTCCCAGTGGGCCCCGGCAGCCTGTCGCTTTTCCGGGAGTGGTCCGGTCCCGACTAGTTGACGTTCACCGCGCTCCAGGCCGCGGCCACCGTGTTGTACTCCACGCTGCCCGCGCCGTAGAGGTCCTTGGCGGCGTTCAGGGTGCCGGTGCGGGCGGCCTTGTAGTTGGTGCTGGAGGTGAAGTAGGTCGTCAGCGCGCGGTACCAGATCGCGGCGGCCTTGTCGCGGCCGATGCCGGTGATCGTCGAGCCGTTGGAGGTCGGGCTGTTGTAGGCGACACCGTTGATGGTCTTCGCGCCGCTGCCCTCGGCCAGCAGGTAGAAGAAGTGGTTGGCGACACCCGAGGAGTAGTGGACGTCGATGCTGCCGATCCCGGAGTACCAGGAGTCCTTGGACGAGCCGTCCTTGGAGGGCTTGTCCATGTAGCGCAGCGGCTTGCCGTTGCCGAAGATGTTGATCTTCTCGCCGATCAGGTAGTCCGGCACGTCCGAGGGCAGGTTGGCGTACCACTCGACCATGGTGCCGAAGATGTCCGAGGTGGCCTCGTTGAGGCCGCCGGACTCGCCGGAGTAGGTGAGGTTGGCGGTCGCCGCCGTGACACCGTGGCTCATCTCGTGGCCGGCCACGTCGATGGCGGTCAGCGGGTTGACGTTGTTGGCGCCGTCGCCGTAGGTCATGCAGAAGCAGGAGTCCTGCCAGAAGGCGTTGACGTAGGCGTTGCCGTAGTGCACCCGGTTGCTGGCGCCGACACCGTTGTTCTTGATGCCGTTCCGGTTGAACTTGGCCTTGTAGTAGTCCCAGGTCGCGCCGGTGCCGAACTGCGCGTCGACCGCGGCGGACTGGGTGTCCGAGGCGCTGCCGTTGCCCCAGCTGTTGTCCGCGTCGGTGTACAGCGCGTTGCCGCTCTTGGCGTTGCCGGTCCACTGGTTGCCGCGGGACGGGTCCTTGAGCTGGTAGGTGGAGCCGCTCTGGGTGGTGGTCAGGGTCACCGTCCCGACGTGCACGCCCTTGCCGGTGCCGGTGGCGGTCTGCACCTCCTCGTGGGTGGAGAGCAGCTGACCGGTGGCGGCGTCCGTGACCAGTCGCTGGCTGCTCGGGGTGCCGTCGGCGCGCTCGCCGTGGACCACGGTCTGGTACGCCAGCCGCGGGCTGCCGTCGCCCGCCCAGACCACCAGGGTCGGGCTGCCGGCGCCGTCGACCCGGGTGACCGGGGACGCGTCCTCGTCGGCCGGGGCGATGCCGACGGTGGCCCGGACCGAGTCGACGGCCTGGGTGGAGGCGGCGTCGGCGGAGAGCTTCGGGGTGAGGCTCGGCAGCGAGATCCGGCCGTCGAAGGCCCGGTCCACCGAGGCGACGGTGCCGTTCGCCTTCTGGTGCACGATGAGGTCGCCGCCCAGGACCGGCAGGCCGGCGTAGGTCCGGTCGTAGCGCAGGTGGCGGGTGCCGTTGGCGTCCACGATCGCGTCCTTGACGACCAGCTGCTCCTGGCCGCCGAGGGCGAGGGCCTTCGCCACCGGCGCGGCCTGCTGGCCGGCCAGGGCGATGATCGCCTCGCGCTGCTGGACGGGGGCGGCCTGGGCGGGGGCGGCGGCGACCTGGATGGCGCCGGCCAGAAGTGCGGAGGCGGAGAGTACGGCGCCGGCTGTCAGCTTTCGCTTCACGTACGGGTTCCTTCCACGAAACCGCGGGTGCGCGGTCACGCCGCGTACCGGGGCGCCGGGGTTGGCGCCGTGGGGCGGTAGGGCGTTGACGTGCTGCTCCGTGCGGCCTGACGGTCCGTCGGTGGGTGGGGCGACGGACGTCCGGACGGGGCTTGGGCAGAAGCATGACAATTCAGTCCGTCGAACAACAGGGAGCCACCGGGTATTGGCCAGGTTCCGCCACGGCCCGAACGGGTGGTGGCTGTGCGACGGTTGTGCCGGTTGTCCGCTTTCGTCCGCTGGCGGGATCCCGCCAGCGGCGGCCCTTGTCGGCCTCCGCCGGTCTTGCTACGCGGGCGGGAGAAGGGCGGACGTGCAGGAGAGAAGGGCGGACGTGCGGGAGAAAAAGGACGGACGTCCGGGGCCTCCCCTCCCAGTGAGGGCCCCGGACGTCCGTCGGACCGCGCGTCAGTTGACGTTGACGCCGCTCCACGCGGCCGCGACCGCGTTGTACTCGGTGCTGCCGGCGCCGTAGAGGTCCTGGGCGGCGCTCAGGGTGCCGGTACGGGCGGCCTTGTAGTTGGTGGTCGAGGTGAAGTAGACCGTCAGCGCGCGGTACCAGATCGCCGCGGCCTTGTCGCGGCCGATGCCGGTGAGCGTCGAGCCGTTGGAGGTCGGGCTGTTGTAGGCGACACCGTTGATGGTCTTCGCGCCGCTGCCCTCGGCCAGCAGGTAGAAGAAGTGGTTGCCGACGCCCGAGGAGTAGTGGACGTCCAGGCTGCCGACGCCCGACGACCAGGAGTCGGCCGAGCCGCCGTCCTTGGAGGGCTTGTCCATGTAGCGCAGCGGCGTGCCGTCGCCGTTGATGTCGATCTCCTCGCCGATCAGGTAGTCCGGCACGTCCGAGGGGAGGTTGGCGGAGAACTCGACCATGGTGCCGAAGATGTCCGAGGTGGCCTCGTTCAGGCCGCCGGACTCGCCCGAGTAGTTCAGGCCGGCGGTGGCCGAGGTGACGCCGTGGGTCATCTCGTGACCCGCGACGTCCAGCTCGGTCAGCGGGTTCACGTTGCCGGCACCGTCGCCGTACGTCATGCAGAAGCAGGAGTCGTTCCAGAACGCGTTGACGTAGTTCTTGCCGTAGTGGACCCGGCTGGTGGCGCCGACGCCGTTGTTCTTGATGCCGCTGCGGCCGAAGCTGTTCTTGTAGTAGTCCCAGGTGGCCGCCGCGCCGAACTGCGCGTCCACCGCGGCCGACTGGCGGTTGGCGGCGGTGCCGTCGCCCCACGCGTTGTCGGTGTCGGTGAACAGCGTGCCCGAGCCGGAGGTCCGGTTCTTGAGGTCGCTGGTGGACTGACCGCCACGGGAGGCGTCCTTCAGCGAGTAGCCGCCGCTCGCGGTGGAGGTGGTCAGCGGGACGCTGCCGACGAAGACGCCCTTGCCGGTGCCGGTGGCGGTCTGCACCTGCTCGTGGCTGGAGAGCACCTGGCCGGTGGCGGCGTCGGTGACCAGCAGCTGGCTGCTCGGGGTGCCGTCGGCGCGCACGCCCTCGACGGTGGTCCGGTACGCCAGCCGCGGGTTGCCGTCGGCGGCCCAGACGACCAGCTGGGCGGCGCCGGCCTGGTGCACCTCGGCGAGCGGGGACTCGTCCTTGTCGGCGGCGATGCCGACGGTGGACTGCACCGCGCCGGAGGCCTGGGCGGCGGCCTTGTCGGCCGGGATCTTCGGGGTCAGGCTCGGCACCGCGATCTGTGCGGTGACGGCCTTGTCCACGGCCTCGACGGCGCCGCCGGCGGCCTGGTGCACGACCAGGTCGCCGCCCAGCACCGGGAGTCCGGCGTAGGTGCGCTCGAAGCGGAGGTGGCGGGTGCCGTCGGCGTCCACCACGGCGTCCTTGGCCACCAGGGTCTCCTTGCCGCCGAGGCCGAGCGCCTTGGTCAGCGGCCCGGCCTCGCCGTTCGCCAGGGCGATCAGGCCGGCGCGGTGCTCGGCGGCCTGGGCCTGGACCGAGGGGGTGGGCGTGGCCTGGGCGGCGGTGCTCACCTGGATGACGCCGGTGAGGAGGGCGGTGGCGGAGAGTACGGCGCCGGCTGCGAGCGATCGCTTCACGTACAGGTCCTTCCGGAAAACCGCGTGTGCGCGGTCGCGCCTCGCTCCGGGGTGCCGGGGTTGGCACCTGAGGGGCGGAACGGGCGCTGACGGGCTGCTCCGTGCGGTCCACGGTGGTCACCGGTGAGTGGGGCGGTGGCCACCGGACGGGGCTGGCCGAAAGCATGACAATCCAACAAGTGAAATGACAGGTCTTGTTCATGGATTGGCCAGGTCTCGCCAATGCGGCGGAACGTGAACAGAGTGAGGAATGGGGTGAATCCCCCGGCCCCGCCACGGGTTCCGGCCCGAACCGACGCCCGGTAGCGGCGCGGATGCCGTCCGCGGGCCGCCCGGAGCCCGCCCGCCCCGGCCGACGGAACGGTTGGTACCCGTTCACACCCCCGCAACGTGCTGGTACGGACCTGACGGACCCGCTGGCGTGATCCCGCCACGTGTTGCGCTTGTCCATCCCTCAGGACACCTGGTAGCAGCGGCCGCTCCCGCCGGTACGGTTGGGAGGTGGCCAAGCCCCTCGCACTCGACTTCGACCCGATCGCCCGTGCCGACGAGCTGTGGACCCGCCGCTGGGGAGCCGTCCCCGCGATGGCGGCGATCACCTCGATCATGCGGGCCCACCAGATCCTGCTCTCCCGTGTGGACGCGGTGCTCAAGCCGTACGGGCTGACCTTCGCCCGCTACGAGGCGCTGGTCCTGCTCACCTTCAGCCGGACCGGGGAGCTGTCGCTCTCCAAGATCGGCGAGCGCCTGATGGTCCACCCGACCAGCGTCACCAACACCGTCGACCGCCTGGAGCGGGCCGGGCTGGTCGCCCGCCGCCCCAATCCGCTGGACGGCCGGGGCGTGCTCGCCACGATCACCGACCGGGGGCGCGAGGTCGTCGAGGGGGCCACCGGGGAGCTGATGGCGATGGACTTCGGCCTGGAGGAGTTCGACGGCGCGCAGTGCCGCGAGGTGTTCGACCTGCTGCGCCCGCTGCGGGTGGCGGCCGGCGACTTCGCCGAGCTGCCGGGCGAGGGGCCTGCGCCGGGCGGGGCGTGAGGGCGGCTACCCTCGTGGGAGCGGTGCGCGGATCAGGACGTACCCCCCGATGCTGACTGGCGAGGCGATGTAGAGATGAAGGCGACCCCCCTGCTGGGCTGGTACCGCGCCCTGGCCGTTGCGACCGGTGTGGCGCTGCTGGTCTTCTGCGGTTTCATGGTCGCGAAGTACGGCTTCCACGCGGCCGAGGACGTGACCACCTACGTCGCGATGCTGCACGGATACCTCTACATCGGGTACTTCGTGGTGACCTTCCTGCTCGGCCAGAAGCTCAAGTGGCCGCTGGGGCGGATGGTCTTCTTCCTGGCCGCCGGCTGCATCCCGTTCGCCTCCTTCGTCGCCGAGCGCAAGGTGGTCGCCGAGGCCGCCGCCGGGTCGTCCGCCGCCGACGCCGCCCGCCAGCCGGCCGGCGTCTGAGCGACGCCGCCGCCGGCCGCCGCGCCGAGGCCGTCGAGGCCGCCGAGGCCGCCGAGGGCGCTCTTCCCCGTCCGGGGGAGGGCGCCCTTTCGCATGCTCCCGGTGCACTTGGCCGGGTGTCCGTCGACAAATAGTAGGACGTCCGAGTAAATTGGTAGGACGTCCTAATAGCTGTGCCGCCCGTTGGTGTGGCGGCCGTACGGAGCGGAGTTCGGGGTCATGGACGCCGAGGAGATCGAGCGCGGACGGCAGCGCTGGCAGCAGCGGTACGACAGCGCCCGCAAGCGGGACGCGGACTTCACCACCCTCTCCGGGGACGAGGTCGAGCCGGTCTACGGCCCGGCCCCCGGGCAGGCCGTCGAGGGCTTCGAGCGGATCGGCTGGCCCGGGGAGTACCCGTACACCCGCGGCCTGCACGCGACCGGCTACCGGGGCCGGACGTGGACCATCCGCCAGTTCGCCGGCTTCGGCAACGCCGAGCAGACCAACGAGCGCTACCGGATGATCCTGGAGGCGGGCGGCGGCGGCCTCTCGGTGGCCTTCGACATGCCCACCCTGATGGGTTACGACTCGGACGACGCGCGTTCGCTCGGCGAGGTCGGCCACTGCGGCGTGGCGATCGACTCGGCCGCCGACATGGAGGTGCTGTTCCGCGGCATCCCGCTCGGCGAGGTCACCACCTCGATGACGATCAGCGGCCCGGCGGTGCCGATCTTCTGCATGTACCTGGTGGCCGCCGAGCGGCAGGGCGTCGACCCGGCCGTGCTCAACGGCACCCTGCAGACCGACATCTTCAAGGAGTACATCGCCCAGAAGGAGTGGCTCTTCGCCCCCGAGCCGCACCTGCGCCTGATCGGCGACCTGATGGCCCACTGCGCCGAGGGCATCCCGGCCTACAAGCCGCTGTCGGTCTCCGGCTACCACATCCGCGAGGCCGGGGCGACGGCCGCGCAGGAGCTCGCGTACACGCTGGCCGACGGCTTCGCCTACGTCGAGCTGGGCCTCTCCCGGGGCCTGGACGTGGACGTCTTCGCGCCCGGCCTGTCGTTCTTCTTCGACGCGCACCTCGACTTCTTCGAGGAGATCGCCAAGTTCCGCGCCGCCCGGCGGATCTGGGCCCGCTGGATGCGCGAGCGGTTCGGCGCCAAGACCGACAAGGCCCAGTGGCTGCGGTTCCACACCCAGACCGCCGGTGTCTCGCTCACCGCGCAGCAGCCGTACAACAACGTGGTCCGCACCGCGGTCGAGGCGCTCTCGGCGGTGCTCGGCGGCACCAACTCGCTGCACACCAACGCCCTGGACGAGACCCTGGCGCTGCCCTCCGAGCAGGCCGCCGAGATCGCCCTGCGCACCCAGCAGGTGCTGATGGAGGAGACCGGCATCACCAATGTGGCCGACCCGCTGGGCGGTTCCTGGTACGTCGAGGCGATGACCGACCGGATCGAGCAGCAGGCCGAGGAGATCTTCCGGAAGATCCTGGACAAGGGCCGGGAGGACCACCCGATCGGTCAGATCACCTCCGGCATCCTGCGCGGGATCGAGGACGGCTGGTTCACCGGTGAGATCGCCGAGGCGGCCTTCCAGTACCAGCAGTCGGTGGAGAAGGGCGAGAAGCGGGTCGTCGGCGTCAACTGCCACCCGCGCAGCGTCACCCCCGAGCTGGAGATCCTCCGGGTCAGCCACGAGGTGGAGCGGGAGCAGGTCCGGGTGCTGGGCGCCCGTCGGGCGGCCAGGGACGAGGCCGCGGTCCGGGCCGGGCTGGACGCGATGCTGGCCGCCGCGCGGTCCGGCGCGTCGATGATCCCGCCGATGCTGGACGCGGTGCGCGCCGAGGCGACCCTCGGCGAGATCTGCAACGCCCTGCGCGAGGAGTGGGGCATCTACCGGGAGACCGCGCGCTTCTAGGCCGGGTGAACGGTCGGGCCGTCCGGTGCCCTGCGGCGCCGGACGGCCCTTCGGCGTGCCCGCGGCCGCCCTCGGTCGTCCTCAGTCGCCGAGCAGGCTCGGGAACGGGCCGAGCAGCAGGCCGGTGAACCGGCGGGTCCACTCCGGGGTGATCGGCTCGCCGCTGACCAGCACCCGGTGCTCGACCGTCCCGGCGATGGTGTCGAAGATGATGTCGATCTCCTCGCGGGCGGTGGCCTCGTCGCAGTCCGGGGCCAGCTCGCCCCGGGTCTGGGCGGCGGACCGGCCCTGCCGGACCAGCCGCTTCTGCGGATCGACGATCGCCTCCCGGATCCGCCGCCGCAGCTGGCGGTCGCGGGTGCCCTCGGCGAACAGGGCGAGCAGCGCGGCCTGGGTCTCCGGGCGGGCCAGCAGATCGGCGAACTGGGTCACCACCGCCTCGATGTCGGCCCGCAGGCTGCCGAGGTCGGGCATCACCAGCTCGTCGAAGAGGCTCGCGACGGCGTCGACCACCAGCTCGTTCTTGGACGGCCAGCGCCGGTACAGGGTGGTCTTGGCGACCCCGGCCCTGGTCGCGACATGGCCCATGGTCAGTCCGCCCCAGCCGAGTTCGGCGAGGGCCTCGCGGGTGGCGTCCAGGATGGCGCGGTCGGCGGCGGCGCTGCGCGGCCGCCCCTTGGCCCGCGCGGTGCCCCCTTCGGGGGTCTCCGGGGAGCGGGCGGGGGTCGGGAGCCCGGGGCCCCGAGGGGCGTCCTGGGGGGCCTCGGCCGGGCGGACCTCGTGGGGCGGGGTCGCGGGGGGCTGGGGGGCCGGCACCGGGCCTCCTTGCGATTTACCGGTAAGTAACTTGGGTGGGACCGGTAACGGTAGCGACTCCTCCGCACCCAGGTCAGCGGGGGCGCCCGGGAAAGTGGCTCAGCTCACGTCGGGGGACTGCCGATAGGGGTTGCGGCGGGTGGCCCCGATCCAGTTACGCTACGACTCGTAGCGAAAGCGACGACCAGGCGCCGTGTCCCCGTGGGACGGGAGCGGCGCGGGCGCGGATGGGGATCCGCGCCGAACGGTTCAGGCTACTCGGAGGCGGGTCCGCCACCTCGGGAATCGGTACCGCGCAGCCCGCGCGGGGCGTTTTCCGGGAGGTTGGTGCCCGCCGGCGGCGCGAGCGGGGGAGGATAGTGCCATGCAGCCACGGAATTCTCGTCTCAACAGTGCCGCCCTGCGTGGCGCGGTCGACCTCGCCGCAGTGAAGGCAGCCGGCGAGGCTGCCCAGAAGGCCGAGCAGGCAAGGGCCGAGCGGGCCCGCCAGTCGGCCGCCGCCGAGGAGGCCGGGGTCGCCCCGGCCGGGGCCGGCTACGAGCTCGTCATCGACGTCACCGAGGACACCTTCGAGACCGAGGTCGTCCAGCGGTCCACCGAGGTGCCGGTGGTCGTCGACTTCTGGGCCGAGTGGTGCGGGCCCTGCAAGCAGCTCAGCCCGATCCTGGAGCGCCTGGCCGAGGAGTACGCCGGCCGGATCGTGCTCGCCAAGATCGACGTGGACGCCAACCAGCTGATCGCCCAGCAGTTCGGCATCCAGGGCATCCCGGCCGTGATGGCCGTGGTGGCCGGCCAGTTGGTGCCGCTGTTCCAGGGTGCCGAGAACGAGGCCAACGTCCGCAAGGTGCTGGACCAGCTGATCCTGGTCGCCGAGCAGCGCTTCGGCATCGTCGGCGGAGCGGGCGCTCCGGCCGAGGGCGTCGAGGCCGCCGCACCGCAGCGGCCGGAGGACCCGGCGCTCTCCGCCGCCCACGACGCGCTGGACCGGGGCGACCTGGCGGGCGCCGTCCAGGCCTACAAGAACGTGCTGGTCGAGCAGCCGGGCAATACCGAGGCCCGGCTCGGCCTGGCTCAGGCGCAGCTGCTGCACCGGGTCGAGGGGCTGGACCCGCAGGCGGTCAGGGCGGCCGCGGCCGCCGACCCCAAGGACGTCGCGGCCCAGCTGGGGGCGGCCGACCTGGACCTGGTCGGCGGGCATGTCGAGGACGCCTTCGGCCGACTGGTGGTGACGGTCGGCAAGACCTTCGGCGAGGACCGGGACGCGGTCCGGCTGCGGCTGCTGGAGCTGTTCGAGGTGATCGGCACCGAGGACCCGCGGGTCACCGCGGCGCGTCAGGCGCTGGCCCGGGTGCTGTTCTGAGCCCGTGTTCGAACGGGCTGCCCGCGCCCGGCCGGTGACACGGCGGATGACCTGCGGTGCCGCCTGGTGATTTGGCGACAATCCGGTCATCGCGGCTGAGGTTTACCAAATCTTGACAACACCCGTGGACGGTCACGACATGTGACCGTCCACGGGTGTTTCGCTGATGTTTCCGAGGGATTTCGCCCTCACGAATCCTCCATTTCGTCACTCTGCGTGCTTTCCCGGCCGATTCCATGATCGTTTCGGCTCGTATGGGATTACCCGTCAGTAATGCGACCTCTTGTGCTCAGCCCGGGATTCGAGCAGCATCGGCACGCCCGGTCCCCACGATTCGACCTCCGCCGGCAGCCGGTCGGCGGGCCCGACGTAGGGGATCCCCACCGGGCTGCCGACGGCCCCGCCGCCGGCGAGAAGGCAGGGGGGTATCCGCTCCCACGGCGGTTCCTGTCCTTCGTAAGGCCGCGCTGCCCGCGCGGTCACTGGTTGTCGCTCGGGGGGATCGCCCGTGTTGCCACGGCGCTCTCCGCTACCGAGGACGTAGCTCTCTCCCATCCCAGGCCCCCATTGACGCGGGACGCGCCACCGGGGAGCCGGAGATGTACGTCCAGAAGGAGGACACGCATGTCCCAGACCCACGGCAAGACCCGCTGGAAGCGCTTCGCCCTGGTGATGGTCCCGAGCATCGCGGCCACCGCGATGGTCGGTGTCTCCATCGCCAACAGCGCGCTCGCGGCGTCGTTCAGCGTCTCCGGCCAGCAGTTCAAGGTGAAGACCACCTACCTGAAGGGCTCGAACTTCGCCCAGTTCGGCGCGGTCGACATCGAGGCCAACGGCACGCCGCACCCGGTCGCCGTCTCGGCCTTCGACGACGCGGAGATCCACAACCTCTGCCAGTCGGTGGTGACCGACCTGTCGAAGCTCGGCCTCGGCAAGATCACCCTCCAGCTGAACGCCGGCAACGACGAGAAGAAGCCGGTCACCGCGCACAACCTGCTGATCGACCTGGAGCAGCTGGACGCCGACGCGACCTTCACGGACATCAACATCGGCCAGGACGCCTCCACCCTCACCGGTTCGGCGACCCAGGGCTGGCACGGCCACCCGGCGCTCGGCGAGGCCGGCAAGAAGCTCCCGAGCGGTGCACTGGGCTTCTCCCAGGCCGCCCGCGAGGCCGTGCTGACCGACGTCAAGCAGACCGCTCGCGCCACCTCGGCCGGCACCTTCGTGCTCAACGGCCTGAGCCTCAAGCTCAAGAGCGGCGACGGCGCGGGCAACGAGTGCTTCTGAGCCCTGGCTGAGGGCGTGCCCACCGGCACGTCCGAGTGAGGGTTCCACGCGGGCCGGGGGCGGCGAACACCGCCCCCGGCCCGACATCACAGTTCTTCCCTCGTAGAGACATCGAGGAGCTGCACCATGTCCAGCGCAACGGCCGAGGCTCGGCCCGAACATCGGAACCTGGTCGGGGCGTTCTGGCGGGGCTTCCGTGACTTCCGCCGCTCCAGGCCCTTCTGGGGCGGCCTGCTGGCCATGATCGCCGGCGTTCCGATCCTGTACTTCCCCTACGCGCACCTGTCGTTGGGCGGCGTGACCATCGCCATGTCGACCACGGCGGGCGCCGGTTCGCTGATCATCGGCGTGCTGCTGATCATTCTCGGGCTCACCGCCTGGTTCCAGCCCGCCGTCCGGATCTTCGCGGGCGTCGCCACCACGCTGCTGACGCTGGTGTCGATCCCGGTCTCCAACCTCGCCGGATTCGGCATGGCGCTGCTGCCGGGGATCATCGGCGGCGGACTGATGATGGCGTGGGCCAAGCTGCCCGAGCCGGCGGTCGCCGCCGGGGCCGGGGCGGCCGAGGGGACGACGGCCGAGTCCGTCGCCACCGAGGAGCCCGCCGCCGAGCCCACCGCCGCGCCCGTCGCGGAGGAGCCGGCCGCCGAGGCCGCCCCCGCCGAGCCCGCTGCCGAGCAGCCCGCCGCCGGGGCGAGCGTTCCGGCGCAGCAGGCCGCAGAGCCCAAGGAGGTCCGGTGAGTGACCCGCGCGAGGAGCGTCCCGAGCCGGCGGAGCGCCGTTCGCCCCGGCACGCGGCGCCCCGCACACCCGTGCGGCTCCGGCTGCGCGGCCGGGCGCTGGCGATGGCGGCGGTGCCGACCGCGCTGCTGATGGCCGCCACCTACACGCCGAACGCGGCGATCGCGGAGACCGCGGCCAGCAAGCCGTGCGCCACCGCCCCGGACGCGCCGCCGAAGGTCGCCGAGACGCCGGTGCCCAAGAGCGAGCTGCCGCCGCCGATCCCGGGCCCGTCCGTCCCGATCCCCGAGGCGCCGGCCACCACCGCGCCCGAGCCGACGGCCGCACCCGGGACCGGGCCGACGACGGCGCCCGCGACGCCGCCGGCCGAGAGCGCTCCGACCGCGCCCGCCACGACCGCCCCGGCGGCCACCACGGCCGCGCCGGAGCCGGCCGCCACCAAGGCCCGCACGACGGGCAGCGGCGGGGTCGTCCAGGCCGGACTCATCGGCGACATCGTCGGCGGCGTCACCGATCTGCTCCACCCGGGCGGCGCGCCGAGCCCGACGGCCACCGCGAGCCCGTCCGCCGGGACCCGCGCCGTCGCCCCGGCCGCCCCCGCGCCCACGACGCCGGGCACCGCGCCGTCCACGGCCCCGGCCACCGGGCCGACGGGCACCCCGGCCGGTTCCGCCGTGCCGACCGCCCCGGGCACCACCGCGCCGGGCACCACGGCTCCGGCCGCCACCGCGCCGACGAGCCCGAAGCCCACCGCGGCGCCCTCGACCGGCGCCCCGGCCACCGGCGGTGCGGCGCCCTCCGCGGCTGCTTCCGCGAAGCCGTCCGGCAAGGCGTCCGCGAAGCCCGCCGCCGGGTCCGCCTCCGCGACGCCGTCCGCCTCGGGCACCCCGTCGAAGGACCCGAACTGCCTGGTCGACACCAAGGCGCTGAGTCCGGCCGGCAAGCCGCCGGACAACCCGATCCTGGTGCCGGACCAGAACTGGACCCTCCAGACCAGCCGGCTCACCCTCAACCACGCGGTGCTGCTGGGCGTGGTCAACGTCCAGACGCCGACCGGCACCAAGCGGGTGCTGAAGTTCGAGGTCGAGACGGTCGACATCGAGAACCTGCACATGACCACGCTGCAGGGGAACGGCAAGACCTTCCATGTGAAGGGCGCGCCGGGCTCGGTCTCGACGATGCGCAAGGGCCCGGTCATCATGTACGTCGAGCGGCTCTCCGGCCACCTGGCCAAGGTGCTCGGCCTGCCGATCCCGATCGACCTGGGCGAGCTGACCCTCACCCCGGACGGGCCGCTGCCGCAGTGGCTGTACGACCTGATCGGCCAGCTCCAGCTGCCGCTGTGGATCGAACTGACCGGGGTCACCGCGATCCAGTCGGGCCAGTTCGGCGGGACCCTGAAGATCCCCGGCATGAAGCTCTACAACGACGACCAGCCGTACCCCGGGGCGGCCTGATCCTCCCGGACCCGCGTACGCCTGTGGGGCGGCCCCTCCGTTCAGGAGGGACCGCCCCACAGGCGTGTTCCGCGCCGCTTACGCGCTGCGGGTGCCCAGGTGGTGGACCTGGACCATGTTGGTGTTGCCGGGGATGCCGGGCGGGGAGCCGGCGGTGACGATGACGGTGTCGCCCTCGTCCAGCTCGCCGATGCGCAGCAGCTCGCCGTCGACCTGGGCCACCATCGCGTCGGTCGAGCCGACCTGCTCGGTGACGTGGGCCTCGACGCCCCAGCTCAGCGAGAGCTGGTTGCGGGTGGCGTTGTCCGGGGTGAACGCGATCACCGGGATCGGCGAACGGTAGCGGGAGAGCCGGCGCGCGGTGTCACCGGACTTGGTGAACGCGACCAGCGCCTTGCCGTTGAGGAAGTCGCCCAGCTCGCACGCGGCACGGGCGATCGAGCCGCCCTGGGTGCGCGGCTTGCGGCCCGGGTTGAGCGGCTGGAGGCCCTGGGAGAGCAGCTCCTCCTCGGCCTTCTCGCAGATCCGGCTCATGGTGCGGACGGTCTCGACCGGGTACTTGCCGACGCTCGACTCGGCGGACAGCATGACCGCGTCGGTGCCGTCCAGGATGGCGTTGGCGACGTCGGAGACCTCGGCGCGGGTGGGGCGCGAGGCGTGGATCATCGACTCCATCATCTGGGTGGCGACGATGACCGGCTTGGCGTTCCGGCGGGCCAGGGTGATCAGCTGCTTCTGGACCAGCGGAACCCGCTCCAGCGGGTACTCGACGGCCAGGTCGCCGCGCGCCACCATGATGGCGTCGAAGGCGAGGACGATCTCCTCCATGGCCTCGACGGCCTGCGGCTTCTCGATCTTGGCGATGACCGGCACCCGGATGCCGACCTCGTCCATGACCGCGTGGACGTCCTTGACGTCCGCGGCGTTGCGGACGAAGGACAGCGCGACCATGTCGACGCCCAGACGGAGGGCGAACCGCAGGTCCTCCTTGTCCTTCTCGGACAGGGCGGGCACGTTGACGGCCGCGCCGGGGAGGTTGATGCCCTTGTTGTTCGAGAGCACGCCGCCCTCGACGACCACGGTCTTCACCCGCGGGCCGTCGACGCTGACGACCTCCAGGGCGATGACGCCGTCGTTGATCAGGACCGGGTCGCCGGGCTTGACGTCGCCGGGCAGGCCCTTGTACGTGGTCCCGCAGATGTGCTGGTCACCGGGGACGTCCTCGGTGGTGATGGTGAACTCGTCGCCGTTGTCGACGGTCACCGGGCCGTTGGCGAAGGTCGCCAGACGGATCTTGGGACCCTGGAGGTCGGCCAGGACGCCGATGGCCTTGCCGGTGTCCTCCGAGACCTGGCGGACCTTGCGGTACCGCTCCTCGTGGTCCGCGTGGGTGCCGTGGCTCATGTTCAGTCGGGCGACGTTCATGCCCGCCTCGACGATGGCCTTCAGCTGTTCGTAGGAGTCCGTCGCGGGACCCAGGGTGCAGACAATTTTCGCTCGGCGCATATCGATCAGTCTATCCGTTCGTGTTATGGGTGCATTCGGCCCGAATGGAAAGGAATCGCCGACGAAGGATTTCGCGGAGCGAGACGACGGAGGGTCAGTTTTCGGCCGATCGGTGCACCAGGGCGAAGGTCTGCCGGGCGATCTCCAGCTCCTCGTCGGTCGGGACGACGGCGACCGCCACCCGGGCGCTGCTCCCGGACGGGAGCAGCGCGGGAGAGATGATCCTCGGCTCGCGCGAGCGTACCGAGTTGAGCTCCGGATCGACGGCGATGCCGAGTTCCTCCAGGTCGGCGGTGACCGCCGCGCGCACCGGCGCGGCGTTCTCCCCGACCCCGGCGGTGAAGGCGATCGCGTCCACCCGGCCGAGGACCGCGTAGTAGCCGCCGATGTACTTGCGCACCCGGTGGACGTACGCGTCGAAGGCCAGCCGCGCGTCCGGGTCGCCGGCGTCCGCGCGGCGCATGATCTCGCGCATGTCGTTGTCGCCGCACAGGCCCAGCAGCCCGCTGCGGCGGTTGAGCAGGTCGTCGATCGCGTCGATCGACAGGCCGCCGACCCGGTGCAGGTGGAAGACCACGCCGGGGTCGATATCACCCGAACGAGTGCCCATCACCAGGCCCTCCAGCGGAGTCAGGCCCATCGAGGTGTCGACGCAGCGCCCGCCGCTCACCGCCGAGGCGGAGGCGCCGTTGCCCAGGTGCAGCACGATCACATTGACCTCGGCCGGGTCCTTGCCGAGCAGCCGCGCGGTGGCCCGCGAGACGTACTGGTGCGAGGTGCCGTGGAAGCCGTAGCGGCGCACCCGGTGCTCGTCGGCCACCGCGCGGTCGATCGCGTACCGGGCGGCGTACTCCGGCATCGAGGCGTGGAAGGCGGTGTCGAAGACGGCCACCTGCGGCAGGTCGGGACGCAGCGCGCGGGCCACCTCGATGCCGGTGATGTTGGCCGGATTGTGCAGCGGCGCCACCGGGATCAGCCGGCGGATCTCCCGCAGCACCTCGTCGGTGATCACGGTCGGCTCGGTGAACCGCAGTCCGCCGTGCACCACCCGGTGGCCGATCGCGGCCAGCTCGGGCGAGTCCAGGCCGAGGCCGTCGGCGGCCAGCTCCTCCGCGACCGCCTTGAGGGCCGCGCCGTGGTCGGGGAAGGCCTGGGCGGTCTCCCGCTCGGCGCCGCCGCGCGCGGTGTGCACCAGCCGTCCGCCGGCCTCGCCGATCCGCTCGACCAGGCCGGAGGCCGGTCGGGCGCCGTCCAGCATGTCGATCAGCTGGTACTTCACCGACGAGGAGCCGGCGTTCAGCACCAGGACCCGGGTACCCTCACTCACCCTTGCTCTCCTTGCGCTCCTGGGACTGGATGGCGGTGATCGCCACCGTGTTGACGATGTCCTGCACCAGCGCGCCGCGCGACAGGTCGTTGACCGGCTTGCGCAGCCCCTGGAGCACCGGCCCGACGGCGACCGCGCCCGCCGAGCGCTGCACCGCCTTGTAGGTGTTGTTGCCGGTGTTGAGGTCCGGGAAGATCAGCACGGTCGCCCGGCCGGCCACCGCCGACCCCGGCAGCTTGGTCGCCGCGACGTACTCGTCCACCGCCGCGTCGTACTGGATCGGACCCTCTACCAGGATGTCCGGGCGCAGCTCGCGGACCAGCTCGGTGGCCTTGCGGACCTTGTCGACGTCCGCCCCGGAGCCGGAGGTGCCGGTCGAGTAGGACAGCATCGCGACCCTCGGCTCGACCCCGAACTGGGCGGCGGTGGCAGCCGACTGGATGGCGATGTCGGCCAGCTGCTGGGCGTCCGGGTCGGGGTTGACCGCGCAGTCGCCGTAGACCAGCACCTTGTCCGCCAGGCACATGAAGAAGACGCTGGAGACGATGGCCGCGCCCGGCGAGGTCTTGATCACCTCGAACGCGGGCCGGATGGTGGCGGCGGTGGAGTGCACCGCGCCGGAGACCATGCCGTCGGCGATGCCCTCCTGGACCATCAGGGTGCCGAAGTAGGAGACGTCGGTGACCACGTCCAGGGCGAGTTCCACGGTCATGCCCTTGTGCGCCCGCAGCTTGGCGTACAGCTCGGCGAACTGGCGGCGCAGCGGGCTGGTGGCCGGGTCGACGATCCGCACCTGGGCGCGGTCGGCCCCGGCGTCCGGCTCCGGCAGCGCGATGCCCAGGCCGGCGGCCTTGCGGCGGACGGCGTCGACCTCGCCGAGCAGGGTGAGGTCGCAGATGTTGCGGCGCAGCAGGATCTCGGCGGCGCGCAGCACCCGGTCCTCGGTGCCCTCCGGCAGCACCACGTGCCGGCGGGCCGCCCTGGCCCGCTCCAGCAGCTCGTGCTCGAACATCATCGGGGTCACCCGCTCGGACCGGCCGACCTCGATCAGGTTGGTCAACTCGGCCGTGTCCACGTGCAGTTCGAACAGGCCGAGGGCTATCTCGGCCTTCCGCGGGCTGGCCGAGGAGAGCTTGCCCTCCAGATGGGTCAGGGCGGCGGCGGTGAGCCAGCTGCCCTCCGGGACGACCGCCACCGGGGTGCCGGGGGCCAGTCGGGCGGCGAGCGCCATCACGTTCGGGCCGGGGTGCTGGCCGAGGGTGAGCAGCACCCCGGCGATCGGCGGGGCACCGGCGGCGTGCGCGGCCAGCGAGCCGATCACCAGATCGGCGCGGTCGCCGGGGGTGACCACCAGCGCCCCCTCGGTCAGCGCGTCCAGGAAGGTCGGCAGCATGGCGCCGCCGAAGACGAAGCCGCGCACGTCCCGGGCGAGGCCGGAGGCGTCGCCGATCAGCACCTCGGCGCCGGTGGCCTCGACCAGCTGGGCGACGGTCGGCGCGGCCAGCGCCGGCTCCTCGGGGATGACGTAGGCGGGGATCGGCAGCTTCTCGGTCAGCTTGCGCTGGACCGGCTGCTTGGCGGCCGGGGCGACCCGGTTGGCGACCATCGCCAGGGTCTCGCAGCCGAGGTCGGTGTACGCCCGGTGGGCGTTGCGGACCTCGGCGATCACCGCGTCCGCGTCCTCGCCGTGCCCGCCGACCACCGGCAGCACGGCGGCGCCGAACTCGTTCGCCAGCCGGGCGTTGAAGGCCAGCTCGTCGGGGATGTTGGTGTCCGCGAAGTCGGTGCCCAGCACCAGCACCGCCTCGCAGCGGCGCTCAAGCGCCCGGAACCGGTCCACCAGCACCGAGACCAGTTCGTCCTGGCCCTGGGCGGCCTGCAGCGCGGCGGCCGCCTCGTAGTCGAGGCCGTAGAGGTCGGCGGCCGGCAGGTCCAGCCGGTAGCGGGCCCGCAGCAGCTCGACCACGTGGTCGGAGCCGGCGGCTCCCTGCGCGGAGGCGTGCACCAGCGGACGGAACACCCCGACCCGGTCCACCTGGCGGGTGAGCAGCTCCATGACCCCGAGCTCCACCGCCTGCCGGCCGTCGCCCCGGTCGATCCCGGTCACGTACACGCTGCGCGCCACGCGGTTCTCTCCGTCCCGTCGTCTCAGGAAGTGGTCATATCGACCATACATTCGCACCGTGAACGCGCGTCGGCGAGCGGAGCGGTCGCAGGGGAGCAAGGGCCGAAGGTCACCAGGGGGAGCGGTCCGGGCCGGCGAGTTCGACGGCGACCCCGGCCGGCCGCTCGGTGAGGGACAGCAGGGTGGTCCGCTTGTCCAGCAGCCACCCGTGCCGGCGGGCCAGCACGAGGTCCGGCCGGGTGCGCCAGCCGTCCGCCGCCAGCCGCTCCCGCAGCCGGCGGGCGACCTCGGCGGCGGGCAGGCCCTCGGTGCTCACCACCGTCAGCTCGCGCAGGCAGGCGTGCAGGCCGCAGTCGCGGTCGGGACCGCTGTCGTGCGCGACGGCGAGGCCGGGCGGCAGCGCCAGCTCGGACCGCTCGGGCGAGAAGGGCTCGTGGACGGCGAGCTGGTAGAGCAGGCCGACCACGAGGCCGAGCAGCGCGTGCGCGGCGGTCAGGGCGATCGCGGCGGTGGTCCGGCCGGTCCCGCCGGCGGGCCGGTGGCCGCGCCGCAGGTGCTCGGCCAGGGCGCCGAGCAGCACGACCAGCCCGGCGGCGAGCGGATAGCCGGCCTGCGACTCCGCGACGGCCCGGCTGTGGAACCACCCGTACTCCAGGCCCACCGGGACGACCGCCAGCGCGGCCAGCACCCCGGCGACCACCGCCCCGACCGCCCTGGTCCGCGCCAGCACCGCCCAGCACACCAGCGGCAGCAGCACGTACCCCCACCCCAGCACCGTCCCCACCGAAGCTTCCCCCGCTCCCCGCCGACGTCCCCGGCGGGGAGCCTAGCCGCGGGGCCGCACGGGCGGGCGGAAGGGAATCCGGCGGGTGCCTGTAACGTCCCCGGCCGTCCGCAGGTCATTCAGGTGTAGGGGAAAACGAGGCAGGGGAGCCCGGCGGATGGCACGAGAGAGTCAGCTACGGACGAAGGCGGGCCGGGACGACGACTTCCGGGCCTTCGCGACGGCGAGGACCCCGCACCTGTACCGCACCGCCTGCCTGCTCGCGGGCGGTGACACCCACCTGGCGGAGGACCTGGTCCAGGAGGCGCTCGGGCGGATCTACGCCCAGTGGCACCGGACCTCCTGGCTCGTTCCGCGCGAGCGGATCGACAATCCGGCCGGCTACGCGCACACCGTGCTGGTCCGGGCCTTCCTGTCGCACCGCAGCCGGCGCAGCAGCGGCGAGCGGCCCGTGGACGCGGTGCCGGACTCCGCCGTCCGGGAGAGCGACCCGGCGCTGCGGCTGGCACTGGTCGACGCGCTCGCCCGGCTCGCGCCGCGCGACCGGGCGGTGCTGGTCCTGCGCTACTGGGAGGACCGCAGCGTCGAGCAGACCGCCGAGGTGCTGCGCCGCAGCCCGGGCGCCGTCCGGACCCAGACCGTCCGGGCGCTCGGCCGGATCCGCGCCGTGCTCGGCGACGACCTGCGCGAACTCGCCGACCACTGAGCTTCCGCGCACCCACGTTCATCATCGACCGACCGACCTGAAACGGTGGTTCAGCATGTCCGCAGACCGGGAGCTTCCCGACACCCAGTACGAGCAGGACTTCTCCGCGGCGATGGCCCGGGCGGGGGAGACCTTCCACACCGAGCCCCTGCCGCTGGTCGACACCGCCTGGTCGTACGGCCGCCGGCTGCGCCGTCGGCGGCGGGCGGCGATGGTGGCCGGCGCCGCCGCGCTGGCCCTGGTCGGCGTCGGCGGGGTGGCCGTGGCCGACCTGCCCGGCGGCGGCACCGGCCGGGTCGCGGCCGCCGGCGCGCCGTCCGCCGGGGCGACCGCGGCGCCGGTGTCCGGCCAGGAGTTCCTCGACCTGTTCACGCCGCTGCTGCCGGCCGGGAACATCGTCAAGGTCGAGGAGGCGCGGGGGACGGAGGACGGTATCCCGCAGCTCAGGCTGACCCACGACGACGGGCACGGCCTGGCGTACTACATGTTCTGGATCACCGGCCCTTCGGTGATTTCCGATGACGCCAAGGGCTGCGCGTATGCCACCGCCCCCGATGTCTGCACCTCCTCCACCACGGCGGACGGATCGCAGCTGGTGGTCTACCAGGCCGCCGGCCGGAGCGGCGATCCGGACGGGTCGAAGACCTGGTCCGCCTCCCTCTACAGCAAGAGCGGGCACCACCTGATGGTCCAGGAATGGAACCGCAATCCGCTGGACCGGGGGTCCGGCATCACCCGGGTCGACCCGCCGATGACGGCCGACCGGATCGCCGAGGTGGCGGCGGACAAGCGCTGGGACAGGGTCGCCGCCGCGATCCCGGATGTCAGTGTTCTCATGTCGCGCTCCGCCGGGACGGGGCAGGAGAAGGACGGCGCCTCACCCTCGCCCGCCCTGCCCTCGCCCACCGGGCCTTCGGCCCCCAAGCC